>JBDRLR010000045.1:0-21098 GCA_043812855.1 Nanobdellota archaeon
AGGTTGGGCGCGCGGATCTTGCTCTTGCATCGTCTGCATACGAAGATGTTCTTGAACAGTCGTGCTTCGGCTTCGGGGAATTTCACCATTTCAATCGCTCTTTATCTGTTTGAGGACTTTGTCGTTGAGGATGACCCAGTACACGACGACTTGACCCGCCGAGACCTGACCTTTGAGTTCTTCGGGGATGATCAGATCGAACGTCTCGTATGTCTCGGTGTCCATGACGTTCGCGCTGTTCTCGCCGAGGCTCAGCACCTGGGCGTTGCGTTTGCTGATGACAGGCACTTCGATGTTGTCGTGTCCGGGCATGACGATGTTCCGTTTCTTGCCGTCGATCATACCGACCGCCATGAGGTTGACCTTGGCGTGGCCGTGCTTCCCTGGCCGCGAGGTCTTGACGTCCGTGACGGTGCATGCGGCTCCTTCGATGACCACGTAGTGTCCTTTCTGGAGGCTTCCGACCGATTTGTGTTTGACTTCCATATGCATCCCTTTTAAACGCCTCTCAGAAGTTAGAGGGGCTTTTTAAAGGTTTGGGTGGGTTCCCCTAGAACTCCAGCCACTTTCTCCATCCGCCGTACTTCTTGTCGCGAAGGAACGCCTCGAGCTTCTTCTCGACACCAGGGTCTTCGAACTGCCTCTCCAGCGCCCTGAATTCTCGGGTGTGGTGGCGTGTCCGTCCCTTTCGGTTCTTGAATTGGAGTTTCTTGTGGAGCATCTCGTGGTACAGGACGTAGGAGAGCAGGTGCTCGTCGTCGGCGAGCACCTTGGAGATGGTGATGGAGTCGGTGGCGTATTCGTAGTAGCCGAGGATGCGCATCGTGTTTCCTCCCCATCGCAGGTTCGGTGTGCTCATCATACCGTTGAAATATCGAGTGTTGACGCGATCGAACACGGCGAGCAGAGCAGGATCCACATCCGTCACCGCGGCGTATTTCGAGAGGTTCTTGATGAATCCATCGTAGAGCTCGAGTCCGATGGTAGGCACGGATGTGTGACGCCGGCCGAGCAGCTTGAGGAGCAGATGTTGAACGAGTCCTTTCCGGATCTCTTCGGAGACGATTTCCCATTTGCGTGACATGCGCACTTCAAGCGTGTCTCGATGCAGACGGATGTGGGCGTTGTAGTCTGAGAATCTTCCTGAGTATTTCATGGCCGTGCGGTAGGTGAACGGCACTCCGGGAAACAGCTCGGTGAATGCATCCTTGATCATGAGTTTACTTCGAATCGAAGGATGGCCGCCACGGCGCCAAGGTCACGAAGCTGCACCCCTTCTCGCGTGTCTGTCGATACGATGACGACGCTGGAGCCCATCTTGAGCGCCTCTGCTTCGTATTCTTCGATGAGCTTGTCGTCGAGGGTCTCGCTGAGCAGCACGATGTCGACGGTTCCTGCCTTGAGTTGTTTCATCACTTCCGCTTTGCCGTAGCTCGCGGCCCCTGGCTGCTTCGCCAGGCGGTCGAAGAATTTCTGCATGATGACCTTCTCCTGCATGACTTCTTCCTCAGATAGGATGTCTTCTGATTTCTCGAGGAGTTCCTGCAGGCCGAATTCGCCGGTGTAGCTGAGGTCCTTGATGCCGATGATCTTTCGTTTGAGCTGGTCGGTGATGTAGTTGGTGTCGACGAATTCGTTCTTGGTGTGTCCTGGGCCGCCGACGATGATGCCTTTGAGTTCGTGGCGTTCGAGGAATGCTTCTTTCATCATCTCGGCGATGCGTTTCATGAAGTCCTTGGCTGCGCCGTCGCGCAGGCGTTCGAATCGTTGGGCGCTGTTGTGGACGAGGATTCCTTCTGCGATGAAGTTTCCTGCTTCGGTCGAGATGTCAAGCATAGGGTAGATACCCTCCTCGACCTCGATTTCGCTTACCTTTCGTCCGACGACTTTCTTGTTGTCTTGCACGAGCACGGTGTCGTGCTTGACGACTTCGGATGCGGGGATCTCGACGACTTTTCGCTTTCTGACAAGGAAGATTATGTGGTCCTGCGAACATCGTACGATGCGTTCACCTGCCTGTATCGTGATGAGCGTCTCTTTGTGTGTCTTCCACGCATCGGTGCATGCCGTGATGATTGTCTTCTTGGTCTTCAGGTCGATGCCCAGCAGTTCGTCTCCGAGCTGGATATTCTCAAGGCGGGTCGTCTTCCCATCAGCCAATGCGACGAGCGTGCCTGGCGGCATGCACTGTCCGCCTGCGCGCGTCTTGCCTGGGACCGCGCTGGTGGCGTTGGAGAGTGGGATGATTGTCTTGCCTTTGAGGATGGCCACGTTGCCTTCTCGTTTGTCCATGACGACGAGGCCGTAGACGGTCTTGTCGTCGCATATCTCGCGCAGGGGTTCCAGGACGAATTCCTTGTCGCACCGGTAGAGGCGCTGGTTGAGAGGGACTGGCGGCTCGACGGAGAATATCTGGTAGTCTGGCTGTCCTTCGCGTTCGCTGACGTTGCCCGAGAAGGCGGCGAGTCCGTGGGGCGGTGTACGCGGATACAGACGCAGATGACGGATCATCCGCTCGAGGGCGGCGATGACATTGTCGCGTGTGCTCTTGCTCTTGATATTGGATGCCGTGCCTTGTTCTTGGCTGATGTGCGCGATGATCTTGTTGAGGTCGTATCCGGCCGGGACGTAGACTGATACGAGCTCGGTGTGCCTTCCTTGGACTCGCTCGAGGTCTTTTATGAAGTGCTTGAGCTTGTGGCGCTGCGCGGACGTGACCTTGGCTTCCATGGTGTCTTTAGAACCCATGTCGCTTTTTATACATTACTGTTGGTATGGGTGCCGAAAAGAGCCATTGCTGCCCTTAAGGGCGAGCACAGACAAGAAAGGCCGTGTGCCGACAAGGAGGATGCCCCCTACTGGGAATGGTGACCGACGTCCTCAGAAGAGGGCGCGAGCGGCCCAGCAATGGCAAGCGTGACGAGAATCAGACGAACACGGACCCTGCAATATCTATTTAAACCAGCCCTGGTTTGTCGCACCATGGAATTGGTCGTGCACGCCCTTGGCATCTATGGTCGCAAAGGGACCAACCTGATCTTGGTCCGCGAGTTGAATCATAACGAGGCGTTGCGGCTCTGCAAGGCAGGGGAGGAGCGCGTGGACAAGGCGCCTTTGGTCACGCTGCTCAAGGAGCATAGCCTCGCCAAGACTTGGGATGAAGCGGTCTTCGCGGCTCTACGTGAGGAGTTTGCCTCGAGAAAGGACGTGCTTCGCTCCATAAATATGGATCTCACCAAGGAGGCCTTGCGGCTCAGCGCTGATGATGACGTCTTGGTGTGCCAGACGGTCTCGGCCTTGGACGAGATCGCAAGGACCGCCGCGGGCATGACCAAGAAGTACCGCGAATGGTATGCGTATCATCTTCCTGAGCTTGAGCGGTCCATCGCGGATCATGAGGTGTTCGTTCGGGAGAGTCTGCACGGCAAGGATGAGTTGATGCGCGGTATGCGTATCAAGGAGTCTGTGGGCGGGAGTTTCTCGGAGCCTGACATCAAGAGCATGCTTGCGTTCGGTAAGAGGATCCTCGATCTGTACGCTGAGCGTGACCGTCTCAAGGAGTATCTGGAGACCTTGCTCAAGCGCCATGCGCCCAACATCCAGGCGGTGGCGGGCACCCAGGTGGGCGCCAAGCTGATCGCCGCGGCGGGCTCGGTACGCAGGATCGCGGTCAGCCAGAGCAGCTATGCGCAGCTCTTGGGAGCCGAGATGGCTTTGTTCCGTCATAAGAAGAAGAATGATGCGCGTCCTCCTAAGCACGGCTTGATCATCCAGCATCCCTTTGTCGCCCAGGCTCCCAGGGATCAGAGGGGTCGAGCCGCCAGGATCCTTGCGGACAAGATCGCGATCGCGGCTCGCATCGACTATTTCAGAGGGGAATTCGCGGGTGCCTCGCTTGCCAAGGGTCTGACGCTGGAGAATGTCAAGAGACGTTGAATCGGTCGTGTGCTGGGCTGCCATCGCAGTCATGCTTCTGGCGTGGTCATTCGTCTCCGTCGGGTTCGGTGCGCGCTTCGACGAGCCGGTTGGCGCGGACTACGATCTGCACATGCGTCTTGCCCAGGACTACCTCGAAGGTAGTCCCGCGTTCTTGGACGCGTCAGTGATCAAGGAGAATGGGGGCCCGTATCCTCCTCTATTCCATATGGTCCTCGCAGCAGGTATCTTGCTTGGGATCTCGACGTTCGTTGGGCTGCTGTTGCAGGCCCTCTTCATTCCGCTTGCCATGCTTCTTACTGCGCTGTTGGTGCGCCGATTCGTGGGCCTGCGCGCGGCGGTCCTTTCGTTGGTTGTGCTCAGCGCATCCCTCGCATTCATCGATCGCACGCAAGTCACGCCCCAAGGAATGGACATGGTCTTGTTGCCCATGATCATCTGGACGTCGCTTGCGGATCGATGGAAGTGGACGGTCGCCTTGACTGCACTGTCTATTTGGAGTCATGGCGGCTACGCGTTCTGCATCCTGCTTGGTCTTGTGTTGATGTGCCTGACAGGCAGAAAGACGAAGTCCTGTCTCAATAAGGTGGTGCTGTGGACAGCTGCGCTTTCGTCTCCGATCATTGTCTTGACCATTTGGTTTCTTCCAAGTTATCTGATCGCCAGCGCAGGGACAAATTCCATTCAGGAGAGCCTGATGCTCGCCCACCCGACAAGTTTCTTTCTGTACATCTCCTTGCCGATCATCGCCGCGATCATCGCGTCCGCCGCCAGACAGTGGTTCGCCACGTGGACTCCTCTTGAGCGCGCGGCGTGGATGATGGTAGCTGCTTTCATTCCGATCCTCGTGTTCTTTCCTGACCGCTTCGCGTCATATGTCGCTATCCCTGCGGCCATCCTCGCCGGGACGCTCGAGCCTGCGATGACCTCGCGCCGACCGTGGGGGCGAACGGCGTTCTGGTGCCTTGTCGCCGCCGTTTCGGCCTACGCCCTGTTCAATAACTATATAATATGGGTTCATCTCCTCTTGGGCCAGGGACCGTACATCATCCAAACATGAATCAACTACGATCGCACCCGAATCTGTATGAGCTTCCAGGAAAGCGCCGTACCCTCTTTACGCGCTCAAAGTACAAGGATGCCTTGTTCGACGAACGCATCGTCGCGGAGGACGGCTCCTTCTTCCGTGAGTTCGACCCGACCCGCAGCAAGCTTGCCGCAGCCATCGCAAAGGGCATCTCCCAGACAGGGATCAGGCCTGGCGACGTCGTGCTGTATCTCGGCGCGGCTCATGGCTACACGGTCAGTTTCGTCAGTGACATCATCGGACCAGAAGGCACAGTCTTCGCGCTGGACATAGCTCCAAGGGTGGTGCGTGATCTGTACTTCGTCGCTCAGGCGAGAAGCAACGTGGTTCCTCTGCTCGCCGATGCCTCGTCTCCGGATAGATACCAGGATCGTATCGTGCTTGCCGATATGGTCTTCCAGGATATCGCGCAGCGTGATCAGGTGGGCATCTTCCTCAAGAATCTTCGTTTCGTCAAGAAGGGCGGTTTCGGTTTTCTGGCAGTGAAGTCCAAGAGCATCGATGTGGCTCGTCGGCCAAAAGACATCTATCGTGAGGTTCGCGTCCGCTTGGAGGCCGCGGCGACTGTCGTCGATTTCAAGGAGCTCGATCCGTTCGAGAAGGACCACGCCGCTTTCGTGGTGAAGAAGAAATGACCTCTATCGTCGTGGTGGGTCTTGGCGCCATCGGCTCCAGGGTCGCCGCTCTCCTTGCTGAGCGTGGCGAGCATTCTGTCTACGTCATCGATCGTGATGTGGTCGAGCAGAAGAATATTCTCGCCCAGAATTTCTCGGAAGATATGGTTGGAGTTCCCAAGGCGGACGCCATCTTCGCATCGTTGCCGCAGGAACTTGCGGCTTCGTGGCGCGGCTCGGTCGCCGAGGTGAATGCGAGGACCATCGCGCCCCTCATTGGCAGCCCTGATGTGCTGCTTGACTGCACGGATAACTTGCAGACGAGGTTCGTCATCGGCGAGTATTGCAGCAGGGAAGGCATTCCTTGGATCCACGCTGCCGCCGTGGCCGATAGGGGCAACGTGATGCCGATCGTCGGCGCTCCTTGTTTCTCTTGCGTCTTCGCCGAGAAGGGGGATGGCGAGTCGTGCGAGGCTTCAGGGATCGATCCGAACATCGCCTCTCAGGTCGCCACGCTCCAGGTGGGCTTGATAGATGATGTCGCAAGGAGAACAGCATCTGCTGAGTTGATCCACATTCGCAAGGGTGACCTCCCGCAGTATCTTGCAGTGTCGCCCCGACGAGGGTGTGCCGTGTGCGGAGGGGTCTACACTTCGCTTGCGCGCATGCCTGCAAAGGCGAGGAGGATCTGCGGCGGCATCTATCACTTCGACTGTCCTCTTCCGTTCGAGATGGTGCGAAGGCGCCTTGACGGACGTGCCGTCCGCGTCACGGACAACGCAGTCTATGCCGAGGACATCGTGGCGTTCGCTGATGGCAGGGTGCACGTGCACGCGGATAGTCTGAGGGATGCGCAGTCCGCCTTTGACATCGCCTTTGCCTGATTCCGCACAATCTTTATAAAATCAGGGTCAGTCTGGACGCTTATGGCATTGAAGGTCTTTGATTCTCTGACGCGTGGGATTGTGGAGTTCAAGCCGATCGGAGATGTGGTCGGTCTGTACACATGCGGGCCGACGGTCTATAATGTCGCGCATATCGGCAACTTCCGCGCATATGTCTTCGAAGACATTCTGCGCAGGTATCTGAAATTGCGTGGCTTCAAGGTGAAGCAAGTCATGAATCTCACCGATGTCGATGACAAGACGATCCGTGACAGCCTCGCGCAGGGTGTGCCGCTCGCTGATTTCACGCGAAAGTACAAGGACGCGTTCTTTGATGATGTCCGGACGCTGGGCATCGAGCCTGCCGAGGTCTATCCTGAGGCCACGCGGCATATCGGTGAGATGATCCAGATCATCGAGGTCCTCTTCGGCAAGGGCCTCGCCTACAAGGGCGATGACGGTTCTGTCTATTTCTCGATTGGCAAGTTCCATGAGTACGGCAAGCTCGCGCATGTCGATCTTTCGGCCCTCAAGGCGGGCGCCCGCGTCAAGCAGGATGAATACGAGAAGGAAAGCGCTTCGGATTTCGCGTTGTGGAAGGCATGGGATGAGTCGGACGGCGACGTGAAGTGGCAGAGTCCTTGGGGTCAGGGAAGGCCGGGATGGCACATCGAGTGCAGTGCCATGAGCATGAAGCATCTCTCCGACGCATTCGCTTCAGGCACCTTCGATCCGTCGAGATTCCGGACTATTGACATCCACACTGGTGGAGTCGACAACCTCTTTCCGCATCACGAGGATGAGATCGCGCAGTCGCAGGGCGCGACAGGCAAGCAGTTCGTGAAGTATTGGATGCATTGCGAGCATCTCATCGTGAACGGCAAGAAGATGTCCAAATCTCTTGGTAATTTCTTCACCTTGCGCGACTTGATCGAGAAGGGATATGATCCCAAGGCCATACGCTACGCTTTGATCGCGGGGCATTATCGCCAGCAGCTCAATTTCACCTTCGAAGGATTGCACGCTGCCAAGCAGGCAGTGGATCGTCTGCAGGAGTTCGTGGATAAGCTCATGATCGCGGACGGCGCGGAGAGCGACTTGGCGGTCAAGGTGGACGAGGCGGAGCGCAGGTTCATCGAGGCGATGGATAATGACCTCAACACGCCAAACGCACTCATCGCCCTCTTCGACTTCGTGCGGGAGACGAATCAGATGATCGCTGGGCGGCATCTGAGCGCCGAGAACGCAAGGCACGTCCTCGCCCTCGTCAGACGTATCGATAGCGTGCTGGGACTGCTGTCCTTTGAGCAGGACCCGCTCGACCCGGCCCTGAAGGCATTGATCGAGCGGCGAGAGGCTGCGCGCAAGACGAAGGATTGGGCCTTGGCCGACCGTATACGCGACGAGCTCAAGGAGAAGGGGATCGTCATCGACGACACCGAGTTCGGCGTGAAGTGGAAGCGTCCCTAGCATAATGTTTTTATCTTCTAACCACAGGGAGCACGCATGCGAGTTCGTCGACTGACCATTGCCGATTTCGAGGAGTTGAGAACACTTGCGAATATTTGCTGGAGCGACACGTACAAAGAAATCTACAAGGTAAGCACAATAGCTCGCAATGTACGCACGTATTATTCCGACAAGAAGCTGCGTCACAATCTCGACGAGATGCGAAGGGGCAAGGGCCTCTTCATCGTGGCGGTGCACTCATGTATCGTCGGCTACGCCCACGTCGCCCGTCGCAAGGACGGATGGGAGCTGCTGAGGATCTATGTCGACCCGAGAAGCCAGCGAAAAGGGATCGGCGTGCGTCTGCTGAAACGGTGCGAATCGTTTCTTCGCGAAAACAAGGTCAGAAGCTATATCGCGCACCCTCATGCGAGGAATGCAGAAGGAATCGCATTCTATTTGCGGCTCGGATTCGTCCGCTTCCAGCAGGGCGACAGAGGCAGGGTGTCTCCTTGCTTTCGCAAGATGCTGAGCAAACGTTAAGAATGCGTGATGCATCCATGCTGTATGGTCCATCATCATGCGGGGAAGTCATCTGCTGCCTTCTTCGCTGCGGACGACATACTTCATCCTCTCGGCTTGAGTAGCGACATGGTGCTTCTGGACGCGGGGTGTGGTGATGGTAGGATCGCGATGGATGCTGCCTCGAAGGTGCGAAAGGTGTTCGCCTTCGACATCCACAATGAGTCCATCGCTGCCGCCAAGGCGATTGCGCCGTCGAATGTGGACGCCAGAGTCGTCGATCTTAAGTCAATTCCTTTAAATGATTGTGGTGTCGACGTGTGTGTGCTGGTCAATGTCCTGCATGGGCTTGTTGCCAACGACGAACATGCGGCGATCGCGGAGATCTCACGAGTGATCAAAGACAATGGGACTTTGGCCGTTGTCGAGTTCAAGACGGATAGTCATTTCGGTCCGCCCAAGGACATCAGGCTCTCGGCGAAGGACATAGTGGATACATTCGTCGGCTTTGAGGAATCGCAGCGGAAAATGATGGAGCATCATTTCATGCTCGTGCTCAAGAAAGGCATCACAGCGTGATGCTGACGTTCACGCCGTCGGCGACTTCGACGTCGCCGCTTCCCCATTCGATGCTCTCCGCGACCGTCATGCTCTTGATGACTGATTCGTAGTGCTTGAGCCCGTCTGGTCCGGATATGGAGAGCTTGCTGATGGCGACTTTGAGCGACATGCTCTTCTCGCTCTTGGCTTTGCGCGCGGCGCTGATGACGGCCACGACAGAATCTCCGATCTTTTCCATCTCGTCTACGATGAGCGAGTCGTCGTGTCGTGGCCAGGCGCTGACGTGCACGCTTGCGGCGCCGTCGGTCTCTTTGAAGAAGTATTGGTAGAGTTCCTCGGTGATGTGGGGCAGGATGGGCGCGAGCATCTTGGTGACGTCGCGCAGCACGCAGTATAGGGTGTGCTTGGTCGCTTCGACCTGCCAGGCTTCGTGCGCCTCAGGATTGTACAGGATGTCTTTGGTCATCTCCAGGTAGTTGTCGCAGAGCGTGTTCCAGAAGAAGTTCTCCACATCCGCCTTGACGCGACTGTATTCGTACGCGTCGAAGCTCGCCGTGCTCGTCTTGATGATACGGTGCAGTTTGGAGAGTATCCATTGGTCTTGCACATTGAGTTTGGCTGGCTCTTTGGGAATATACCCTTCAAGGTGAGCCATTGCGAACTTGGTGGCGTTCCACATCTTGTTGAGCATCTTCTTGCCGGTGACCAGGTCCTTCTCCTGGAAGGGGAGGTCGTCGCCGAGCTTCGAGCTCGCCGCCCAGAATCGGAATGCGTCGGCGCCGTACTTGTCGAGCATGTCTTCGATGGGGATGAAGTTCCCTTTGGATTTCGACATCTTCTTTCCTTTGGGATCCTGTCCGTGTCCGCTCATCATGATGTCGCGCCAGGGGATGTCACGGTGGTGGAACCAGCTCTTTGCGATGGTGTAGAATGCCCACGTCCTGATGATGTCGTGGGCTTGGGGTCGAAGCGACATAGGGATGATCTCGCTGGCTTCGTCGTCATCGCCCCACTTGGCGTTGATGAGTGGAGTGACGCTGCTCGTCGCCCATGTGTCCATGACGTCGGTCTCCGCGATGATGTCCTCCGCGGTGTGTCCTGCAGGTAGTGTCCTTGGCCTGTTCCTCATCGGGTCGACGGGAAGCTGTTCGTCGTCGGGCAGGATGATCTCGCCGGTTTTCTTGCTATACCACACAGGGAAGGGGACGCCGTAGAATCGTTGACGTGAGATGCACCAGTTCCATTGCAGGCCTCCGACCCAGTGCTGGTAGCGCACCTTCATGTGCGCGGGGTACCAGTTGATCTTGTCCGCTGCGACGAGCAGTTCCTCTTTGTGGTCGATGAGGTTGATGAACCATTGTTTGGTCTTGAGGAACTCGATCTCGGTTCCGCATCGCTCGTGGACATTGACTGCGTGCGCGATGTCTTTCTGCGCGAGCAGGTGTCCGTTCTCTTTGAGCGCTTCGAGGATCTTGGCGCGGCCGTCTTTGATCTTGAGGCCCGCGTACTTCCCCGCCAGCTCATTGAGCTTCCCGTCCTTGGTGAAGACGACGCGGATCGGTAGCTTGTAGCGGTGCCATTTGTCGACGTCGTCCTTGTCGCCGAAGGTGCACACCATCATCAGGCCGGTGCCTTTCTCCTTGTCGACGGCTTCGTCGAAGAGGATGGGGACATCGTAGTCAAAGAGTGGGACTGTTGCCTTCTTCGCTTTGAATGATATGTATCGCGCATCGTCAGGGTGTGCAAAGAGGGCGACGCAGGCGGGGATGAGTTCAGGTCTTGTCGTGGCGATGACGAGTCGCTTGCCTTCGCAGTCGAACGCCACGTCGTTGAAGTGGCTCGTCATGTCCTGGTTCTCGAATTCGGCTTGTGCGATGGCGGTCTGGCAGCTCATGCACCACGTGGTGGGCGCGTCGATCTGCGAGACGAGCCCTTTGCGGTGCAGGTCGATGAAGCTTCTCTGGCTGATGCGCTGGGCGCGTGGGTCGATGGTACTGTACAGCAAGCTCCAGTCGACGCTGATGCCAAGGCGCGTCCACATGCGTTTGTAGTTCTCGCCCCCTTCCTTGGTCTCTGCGAGGCAGAGTTTGATGAAGTCTTCTCGGGTGATGGTCGCTTTGTTGACATGATGCTTCTTTTCGACGTATCGTTCCGTGGGCAGGCCGTTGTCGTCGAATCCCATAGGGTAGAAAACGTTGTGGCCGCGCATGCGTTTGTAGCGCGCGACGAACTCTGCTTGCGCGTAGCTCATGCCGTGGCCGACGTGCAGATGGAAGGCGGACACGTACGGCGGGGGCGTGTCGATGCTGTAGACTGGCTTGTGATCATCAGGAACGTAGGTGAAGATGCCAAGGTCTGCCCACAGCTTCTGGATGCGGGGCTCTGCCTCCGCGAAGTCGTATTGTTTGGGCAGTTCGGCCATATCCTACTGGATTGGAGGGCCTTATTTAAAGATTCTCTCGTGTCCTCGCCCGCATGACGCTCCTGCCCAGCTCACACTCGCCAAAGTCTAATGGGCCGACATGTCCCCGTAAGGGACAACCCCCTTGTCGGCATGCTGCTGATCATGAAAGTGTTCGCCCGTAAGGACAGGAGCGAACTCGAATGCGAAAGAGGAGAAAGAAAAAAAGTGGTCGGAACAAGTACTCCTTTCTCTTCTCCGCGGTCCCCTTCGGGCGGCGAAAATTTCAATCGTCGGGGGTAAAGAAGACGATTTTAGGTCTCATCAATTTCCTTGATGAATATATTGCCTTCCAGGTCCTCGCAAAATCGGAGGCGGGTGCCCTTGTTCCAACCACGACTTTCGGCCAAATCTTTAGGAATGGTAATCTTGTACTGACCGTTGTTGACGACTATTTTTGGCATGTGATCACTGTGGCAATTACTTTTTCAGTACTAATTATGTACTGAGCCTTTTATACTTTGTGGTCGCCAAACCGTCGTGGAATACTGTTATAGTAATGTATCATCACTATAACTTTACTCTATCAGGAACTTATAAGTAACTAATTAGTATAAATAATTTACGGTTCCGACGAGGTGTGCCGCCCGAGTGGCAGCGGTCGTAAGGAGAGTTCATATGTGCCGCTGGCCTTACCGCGAGACACCATCGGGATCAGAAGCGAGCGCGTCGCGGGGTTGCGCCATCCGGGCAGCAGCGCTTGACAGATAAGAAGCGCGTGTCGAGAGAGGCCAGCGGCACACGTTGCGCAGAAGGTATATAAACTTAGCAACACCGCAGATTTCAACGGGCCCGTAGCGCAGCCTGGATACGGGAAATGTTCGGCATTTCCGGATGTGCCCGAGGGCACATAGCGCGGCAGCCTTCTAAGCTGTAGGTCGAGGGTTCAAATCCCTCCGGGCTCAGTTTCGTAGAAACTGAAGGCCGGCGGCTTGGCAATCTCTGATTGCCATTGCCTCCGGACTCATCGAACGGAGTGAGATGAGGCCGAGGTAGGAAAACGCGCGCGTTTTCCGTGCCTCCGGGCTCATGCTTTCTTCTCAGAAGTGGGATTCTAGCTCATCTCACTCGTGTGCGAGTAGAGTCTGGTGTTGCAGTTGCCGCAGTAGACGTCGTATCCTTTTCGTCCGGCTAGGGGAGCCAAGGTGTTCACGTCCTTGATGCGTGGCGCGCCGATCACGATGCCGCAGGTGTCGCAGTCGTAGGCGACGGGGATTGACAAGAGATCGCTCGGCCTCAGATAGACTGGATAGCCGTCGAATCTGCGTTGGACTTCTCGCCACTTTTCATCCGCGGGCATCAGTGCCTGGAGCTCTTCGAATGTCTTGAGGACTCTTCCCGCAAGGTCGGCGCCCATCGTGAGGCGGCTGCCGCTCCATCGTTGCCGTTCCATGTCTCCTGGTCTTGGGTCTGGTAGCATGATGGCAGGGAATGTGGAACGTCCACATAAACTTTTCGTTTATCCCGTCGACAAAGCGTGCCTGGTCTTCGTCATCATCTTCATGTACCACACGATAGACACACCCAGGCTGACGGCTCCTGCCACCACGATGGAGACGATGATGCTGATCGGTCCGTAGCCAAGCCCTATGAGTACCCACGCCAGGGGAATTGTCACGGCGAGGCTTCTGATGATGGTCGTCACCAGAAAGGGCGTGCTTGTCCCAAGACTCATCATGGTGCGTCCCAGCATGAATCCTATGGCCATCAAAGGATACACGAAGACTTCAATCCTCATGAATGACACGGCGAGCCGTAGGGCCTCTGCGTCAGTGGTGAGGATGCTCAGGATGACGCGCGGAAAGATCCAGATCAGCGCTGACATCACGAGGGAGAATGACAGGGAGTATTTCAGGGCGGATTTGACGACGCGGGAGATCAGAGGGAATTCCTTGGCTCCGTAGAACATGCCGACCAGTGTTCCCAGCGATGCGCCGATGCCGAACAGTGGCATGAAGACGACGCTGTCGACGCGCGCCATGATGCCGTACGCGGCGACTGCCACGGTTCCGGACTTGGCGAAGAGGAAGTTGAGGAAGAGCCAGCTGACGCTCATGATGAGCTGCGCCACTCCGGCGGGAACGCCGATGGAGAGGATGCTTTTCTGTGTTGCGCGTTCCATCGGTCCGCGCACAGGTAGATGATGGCGCGCAAGGACGATGGAGAAGAGGACCACGCTGATGCCGAACGCCGCGGCCGTGGCGATCGCCGCTCCGGCCACGCCCCATCCGAAGACGAAGATGAAGACATAGTCCATGATGACGTTGCTCACGGCGCTGATGACTTGGATGATTGCTGGTGTGCGCGTGTCTCCTTGTCCGTTCAGGATGGCGCCGAACGTCGAGCCCAGGGACAGGAGTACCGTCCCGAGCAGGAGCGGCGTCATGTACTGGATGCTCAGGTCGATGACGGATGCTTCCGCGCCGAGAAGGTCGAACAGTTGCCGTTGGAACAGAAGTCCGAGCGTCATCGAGACCAAAGCGAGTATGACGCTCATCACGACTGCGTTCTTGGCGATCTTGCCTGCCTTGGCAGGGTTCTTGGCTCCGATTGCTTGCGATATCAAGACGCTGGCGCCCAGGCCTATCATGTTGGAGAGGGCGATGAGCATGAAGAAGACCGGGAAGCTGAAGGTGACCGCCGCCAACGCCTCCACGCCGAGCCGTCCGACGAAGGCCGTGTCCGTGAAGTTGTACGCGACCTGCACGAGCATGCCAAGGATGATGGGCAGGGCGAGCGTGATGAGCGATCGCTCGGGGTGTTTCTTGAACTGTTCCACTCGGTCAGCGGCGTTCATGCTGCCCCGGAAGGTGGATTCATTAAATGTCTTGTGATTGTCAATTCCTCGGAGCAGGACCAAACCTTTTAAAAACCCCCTGGCTTCCCTCCATGCAGTGCGGGGGTGGCCCAGCGGCTACGGCGGTCGCCTGCAGAGCGACTTTTCGAGGGTTCGAGTCCCTCCCCCCGCTTGAGGTGTTTTGATGCGTGGGCTTGCGAGTATTCGCAACCCACCTCAGAGTCAAGGGACGAAACCCTTGATTCGCGTCAATCCCCCCGCTTACCAATGAAACTCCTGATACACGCGTCCGGCAAGTCGTTCTTGGTCAAGGATACGAGCAAGGATTATCATTGCGATTTCGGCATGATAAAGAAGGAGGATTTTGAGAAGGAATCTGCCGTGTCGAATAAAGGAGAGAGGTTCATCTGCCTCGACGCAGCCGCCTCAGACCTCTACCGTGTCATCAAGCGTGGCGCGCAGATCATGCTGCTAAAAGACCTCGCGGTCATCGTGGCGGAGTGCGGCATCGACAAGTCATCCATTGTTCTTGATGTGGGCACGGGCAGCGCCGGCAGCGCCTGCTTCCTTGCGGGCATCGCGAAGAAAGTGCACACCTATGATGTCCGCCCGGACCACATCGCCATCGCAAAGAAGAACGCTGAATGGCTCAATCTCAAGAACATCGTCTTCCACGAGCATGACATGTACGCGCAGGCCCCCAAGCTACGCAACGCCGACGCTGCCATCATCGACCTGCTCTTGCCGCACAAGGCCCTTCCCAACGTCCTCAAGTGCGTCAAGCGCGGCGGGTTCATCGCGACGTACAGTCCGCACATCACGCAGACGAAGGAGCTCATCGATTCGCTCAGCGAGTGCGTGCACATCAAGACGATCGAGACGATCCAGAGGGAATGGGAGGTCGCCGAGCGCCTCTGCCGTCCTCGTTTCGGCAATGTGGTGCATACGGGATTCGTCACTATTCTCAGGAAGGTGTGACATGAAGAAGGAAATGCGCGTGATCGGCATCGATGATGGGCCGCACGAGTTCCACGATGCGAGGGTGCTCGTCGTCGGCGCGGTCTGCAGAGGCGGCGAATCCTTGGACGGCCTTCTTTCCTGCTCGGTCGACAAGGATGGCGATGATGCCACCCTGACCGTCGCAGGCATGATCGATGGAAGCAAATTCGAGCCCGCGTTGCAGGTGATCTTTCTTGATGGCATCGCGGTCGGCGGTTTTAACATCATCAATATCCTCAAGCTCCATGAGCTCACCAGGATTCCAGTCATCGTGATCATGCGAAAGGAGCCCGACGTCCAGATGATGCTGCATGCCCTCGAAAAGGCAGGGATGCCGCACAAGAAGAGGCTCCTCGAGAAGTTGCCTGCGCCCATTCGTCACAATGACATCCTGTTCCAATGCGCCGGAATCGACGAAGCGAAGGCGAAGGAGGCCATCACGATCTGCACGACCCGCGCGAATATCCCTGAACCCATCCGTCTGGCGCACATCATCGCAGGCGGCATCAAGGATGGCCAGAGCCGCGGTCGCGCTTGAGTTCTCGCATCCCCAGCGCGATGCTCAGCGCGCTGACTGCAAAAATTGTGATGATGATGATGATTAGCGCGTGCACGAAAGTCTGTTCGGGAAAGAGCGTGATGAGAAGCGAATCGCTTGGAAACTGCCATGCCGATGTGAACATGGTCTCGTGGAACATGGTGAAGAATGTCTCGAAGCGTGTCGCCGCGATGACGAGTGCGGCGCCGATCATGATGGCGACAGTTCCGCCTCCGACAAGCGCATTGCCGATGTTCTTGTGTCGCGTTGCGTGATGTTCATTTCGTGCAGAGAATGCGAAGGTTGCGGTCGCGACGAGGATCACCGCACCCATCATCAAAACGATGACCCTTACCTCCCCCATGTGCACGGCTTCGGCAGACGTGAAACGATCAAGCCTTCCGATCCCCACGAAGTAGAGCGGGAATTGCCATATATTCGCCTCGCCGATCGAGTCGTAGACTCCATTGGAGATGAATTGGCCGTGATAGAAGAGCGGTGAGAGGAACAACAGCATCGCTGGCAGAAGGCAAATGAGTATCGCATAGCTGATGGCGCCGACGAGAATCTTAGTCATAGTACAGCTTCCCTTCGCTGCGTTGTTTCTGGTCCATCTTGCTCTCTGGCTTGTTGACGCGTGGACGGTTGTTCTCTTCGTCGCGTCGGAACGTCAGATGGATGTCGGAGAGGAACAGGTTCATGCCTTCTTGCATCGAGTAGGGTCCCTTCGCCACTCCTTTGACCGCCGGCTCGCCGGTGAAGACGAGCAGTCGTTTGGAGAGGTAGTCGATGAAGAGCAGGTCGTGGTCGACGATCAACGCGGCCTTCCCTTTGGCGTTCATCATGTCACGGATGACCTTGCTGAGCATCAATCGTTGCTCCACATCGAGATATGCGGATGGCTCGTCGAGTAGATAGAGGTCTGCGTTCTGCAGCAGTGTCCGCGCGATGGCGACGCGCTGCAGTTGGCCGCCGCTCAGTTCGCTGAGTTTGAGGTCGTACAGCATCGCCAAATGCAATGGACGTAGGATGGATTCGTACGAGCCGATATCCCTCAGGATGTCCATGACATAGCTGTCGTTCGGCTCCAGGTACTGCGGTTTGTATGCGATCTTGATGCTCTTGAGCGCGGCGGGATTGTCGATGACGCCTGCGAGCAGTTTGATGAATGTCGTCTTGCCTATCCCGTTCTCGCCCAGCACGCCGATGACGTCGTGGCGGAAGATCTCCCCGCTGCCTGATCCTATCGTGAATGTTCCGAGCGTATGACGGATGGCGGACCATGACGTCAGCGAGAGGTCTTTGTCGCTTTCGCTGGGGGGGCGCTTCTCGAAATGGATCGCGTGGTCGCGGAAGCGCATGTTCTCGTCGCGGATGTATCCGTCGAGGTAGGTGTTGATGCCTGCCTTCGCCGATTTGACGTGGCTGACGATGCCGTACGCGTTCTCTTTTCCGTACATGATGTGGACGAGTTCGCTGACTGCGTCAAGGATGATCAGGTCGTGCTCGATGACCAGGACTGCGGTCTTCTCGTCTGCGAGTTTGCGTATGAAATGGGAGACGATGAGTCGTTGCTTGATGTCGAGGTATGATGTCGGTTCGTCGAAGAAGTAGACGTTGGCTTTCTTGAGCACGCATGCGGCGATGGCGACGCGCTGCAGCTCTCCTCCTGATATCTGCTTGATATCGTGGTCGAGGATCTTGGTGATGCCAAGCTCAGAGCAGATGCTTTTCATCTGTTTCTTCTCGTCGGATTTCTCAAGGAGGCTACGGACCGTTCCTGAGTAGTGAGTAGGGATCTGGTCGACTTGCTGCGGCTTGTACGAGACCTTTATCTCGCCCTTGTGCATCTTCTCGAAGAATCCTTGCGCTTCGGTGCCTTTGAAGCGGTCGATCATCTGCTCGTACGTGGCTTCCGATCCGATCTTGCCTAGGTTCGGCTTCATCACTCCCGCCAGGATCTTGATGGCGGTCGATTTGCCTATGCCGTTGCGTCCGATGATGCCCACGACCTTGCCGAAGATGGGGATGGGGAGGTTGTAGAGCGAGAACGCGTTGACGCCGTAGCGGTGGATGGGATCGCTGGTCAGTGCCGTCGGCAGGTTGATGATGTGGAGGGCGTCGAAGGGGCATTTGTGGACGCAGATGTTGCATCCGATGCACAGTTCCTCGTTGATCATGACTTTGCTGTCGTCGCCTGGCAGCATGCATTCCTTGCCGTCGCGGTTGACAGGACAGTAGCGCACGCACAGGTAGTTTCCGCATTTCAGCGGGTTGCATTTCTCTTTCTCAACGACGGCGATGCGGGCCATGACGTGCAGTGCGGACCGCTGGTTTATAAAGATTTCAGAGCGGACTTGCCGCCGATGCGGTCTGGCGAGCGCAGAGCTCGTCGTACACGTCAAGATATGTCGACGGTGTCCATCCTTCGTCCAGGTAGCGGCGGACCAGCCGCAGCGACGCGGGGAGGTTTCCGTTGCGTGCTTCGTCGGGGTGGAAGCTGTAGCGTTGCACGTGGTGAAAATCGATGGCGACGGCTGAGTAGACCTGGCTGAACACTCGCGTGATGCGGTGGCTGATGGTCTTGCTTCGGATGCCTCCCATGCCGATGGGAAGGTTGTAGTAGACTCCTTTGCCGATGAAGTTGATCTTCGTGAGGGTCTCGTAGTAGATGAATCCGCTAAGGCATATCGATGGTCGCAGTTTGCGTGGCAGTATCCATGCGGGCGGCACGTATCCTCTGGTCGGGACGCCGATGGCATGCTCGACGGCGTCCTTGCTTCGCATGATGTTCGTCAGGTCCAATCGTTCATTGATGCCTAGGCGTCCGCCGCGGTGCGTGTTGCCGTGCACGATGATCTCGTTGCCCGCTCGTGCGAGCGCGCTCATCTTCTGGCAGAATCCGACATGGTCTCTAAGCGGCCATGTTCCTTTGAAGTTGGGCGTGACGAGAAGCGAGTAGCGTGTCACGTCGATGCTCGCAAGGCCTTCAAGGATGACCTGTATGTCGTCCGCGTAGGCAGGGGTCACGTCGTGGATGCTGATGAGCAGGTGCTTCATGCAGTGGTGGACCCTGTGTCGGTTCAAATAAGTATCGTGCACAGGCCATGCCCCCAGCAGATTTATATAGCGTCTTGCGTTTTTTCGGCCCATGAAGGCCTTCGTCGTGTACCCCACCTACAGGATCGTGGATGGCAGGTCATTTGTCCACCTGTACGGAAGGTTGGAGAACGGCAAGAGCTTCCTCGCGATCAATGAGTTCCGCCCGTATTTCTGGATTCTGCGCTCCGACCTCAAGAAGGCGACGAAACTCGCTTCATTTGAGTCGCAGGATTCTGACTTCGTGAATTTCCAGAGAGAGAAGGTCGTCAAGATACTGACGAAGACCCCGTTGGAAGTGCCACCGCTTCGTCAGTCCTTCGAGGATGCGGACATCCGGTGTTTTGAGGCGGATGTGCGTTTCGCGTATCGGTTCATGATGGACCAGGGCATCCTGGGAAGCTGCGACATCAAGGGCACGCCCAAGAAAGGAGAAGGTGTCGATTGCGTCTTCGAGGAGCCGAGCTTCGAGCCAATGGAGTGGTTCCCTTCGCTCAAGGTGCTTTCCATCGACATTGAGACGGATCCCAAGGCGAACGTGGTCTACGCGATCTCGTCGTTCGCCGATGATTTCAGCAGTACGCTCATCGTCTCTGATAAGAAGCTCAAGCGCGCCACGTCGTGCAAGGATGAGAAGGAGATGCTCACGAGATTCAGGGATGAGATACAAAGCTACGATCCTGATCTTCTTGTAGGGTGGAATTTCATCGATTTCGATCTTGCCGTGCTCAAGAGGCGTTTCGAGCATCACGGCATCCCTTTCGTGCTTGGCCGCACCAAAGAGGATGTCAGGCTCAAGATATTCGCGGACTTCTTCCGCGAGTCGTCAGCGGACGTGACTGGAAGGATGGTGCTCGACGGCATCCACATGCTCAAGAATTCGTTCGTGAGCCTCGATGATTATCGCCTCGATACCGCTGCGAAGGCGTTCGTTGGCAAGGGCAAGCTCATCGAGGAGAAGGATCGCTGGGACATCATCGAGAAGATGTATCGTGATGATCCGCAGCGCCTGGTCGACTACAACGTGCTCGACGCGGATCTGGCCCTTAAGGTCCTGCAGAAGTCGGGTGCCCTCGACCTGACGATCCAGCGTTCGTTGCTCACGGGCATGCCGCTCAATCGTGTGGGTGCGTCCATCGCGAGCCTCGATTCTCTCTACCTGCGCGAGTTGGCCGAGCGCAAGACGGTCGCGATCTCGACGAGGTTCGCGGAGCGCGAGACGGACACCAAGGGAGGATTTGTCATGGCGAGCAAGCCAGGCATCTACGATTTCATCCTGGTCGAGGATTTCAAGAGCCTGTATCCGAGTCTCATCCGCACGTTCAATATCGATCCGCTCTCCTACGTCGGTCAGGATGTCAAGGGCAAGGATGTCGTCACCGTCGCCAACGGAGCTTCGTTCCGAAATGACGAGGGGATACTTCCCGCCTTGATCCAGCGTCTGTGGTTGCAGCGCGACAAGGCCAAGAAGGAGAAGGATCAGCGGGCGAGTTTCGCCATCAAGATTTTGATGAATAGTTTCTATGGTGTGCTCGCCAATCAGAATTGCCGTTTCTTCTCGTCGAGTCTTGCCAACGCCATCACGCATACGGGTCAGGAGCTCATCAAACTCACGGCGACAAAAGTCAATGAGCTCGGCTACGAGGTGATCTACGGGGATACTGATTCCATCTTCGTGCGCAGCGCCGCCAAGGACGCAGAGGACGCGCAGCGTATCGGTCTGAAGATACAGGATTTCGTCAACGAGTTCTATGTGGAGTACATCAAGGAGAAGTATCATCGTACGAGTTTCATGGAGCTGCAGTTCGAGAAGGTCTTTCATCGTTTTGTCATGCCCTATGTGCGGGGTTCGAAGGTAGGCGCCAAGAAGCGCTACGCGGGTCTTATCGTCAAGGAGGGCAAGGAGCAGGTCGTCTTCACGGGCATGGAGTTCGTGCGCAGCGATTGGACGCCGCTGGCCAAGGATTTCCAGATGGAGCTCTTCGATCGCGTCTTCCATCGCAAGGAGGTCAAGGAGTACGTGCGCAAGTTCGTCAAGGATCTTCTCGCGGGCAAGTTCGATGACCAGCTTGTCTATCGCAAACAGATACGGAAGGATCTCAAGGAGTATACCAAGACGACGCCGCCTCACGTCAAAGCCGCAAGGATGCT
>JBDRLR010000046.1:0-22439 GCA_043812855.1 Nanobdellota archaeon
TGCTCTGATGGCGAGTGTGTCGGCAAGACGCTCTCTGGCGAGGTCGGATTCAAGATTCTCAGGGTCGACACTCAAGATGTGGGTGATGACGCCGCAAAGGTCACGGGTGTGCAGGTGGAGGTGACGAACGGCAAGTCGCAGACATTGGATCTGTATGCTGATGTCTATGCCTATGTTGGCGCCAGCGACGTGTGGTTCGACGTCGTGCAGGGTCGCATCGAGATCGAGGGTATCAAGAGCGGCGAGACGATCAAGAGGTTGATACCCATCAGTGGGAAGACCTTTGCGGACAAGACTGATCAGAGGACGCTACGCGTCGTCTTCGAGGATTCGGACATCACGACGGTCTCCACAAAGTTCAAGGCGTAGTTCTCAAAAGATTTTAAAGCAAGCCCGCCTCACCCCCTGATATGGATATGCTCTCATTTGACATCGTCTCGAGGCCTGGCGCTTCAGTCAAGGACGTCATCGCGTTGTTCGTGTCTCATGGGTTCAAGAGGGCCAAACGTCCTGACTTCGTCATCTCCTTCGGCGGGGACGGGACCTTCCTGGTAAGCGAACAGAGATTTCCTGGAGTGCCCAAGCTGCTCGTCAAGAATAGCGATATGTGTGTCAAGTGCGATCCGCATAGCCTTGACGTGGTGCTGGAGCGCCTCAAGAAGGGAAGGTATGGATTCAAGGAGTTTCCTAAACTTCGCGCCGCCCTCAAGGGTGAGACATTCGATTGCGTCAATGATGTCGTCGTGCGAAATGCATTGGTGACGAGGGCCATCAGGTTCTCTGTTTCAGTCAATGATCCTGACAGGAAGAAGGCAGCCGGCGTAGGCTCGTTCATAGGGGACGGCGTGGTGATCAGCAGCGTCTTTGGCAGCACAGGATATTTCCATAGTATCGCTCGGCATTCCTTCGAGAAAGGCATCGGCATCGCCTTCAACAATGTGACCAGGGATATGCCTGCATTGGTGGTGGATGAGACATGCAGGATTCTCGTGAAGGTTGAGCGCGGTCCTGCGGTGGCGGCGTATGACACCATAAAGAAGCCCTGGATGCTCCAGGAAGGGGATGAGGTGACCGTGACTGGTTCGAAGAACCATGCGCTGCTCATTGATGTGGGCACACACTCGATCTTCGATGCCCCATGACAGACGCCTTGTACATGGAGGATTCGTATTGTCGTGACTTCGACGCGACGGTCGTCGCGGTCAAGGATGGGCGGTTCGTGGTTCTGGACCGTACCGCGTTCTATCCTAAGGGAGGTGGACAGCCTCATGACACAGGCATGCTGACAAGGGACGATGGCACCTCCTTCCAGGTCGTCTTCGTAGGGAAGTTTGATGGCGAGATAAGCCACGAAGTGGCGAGTGAGGGTCTTGTCGTCGGGGATAGGGTCCATGGAGTCATCGATTGGGATCGCAGGTACAAGTTGATGCGAAGTCACAGTGCGGCGCATCTTTTCTCCGCGACTCTGGAGAAAGAGGATGGAGCTCGCGTCACAGGCAATCAGCTTGAGCTTGAGAAGATCCGTATCGACTTCTCCCTTGACACCTATGATCAGAAACGGCTCGAGGAGGCGGTCGACCGCACGAACGAGGTCATCGGACGGGACCTTCAGGTTTCTGTCAGGTTCATGCCGATGGAGGAGGCGCGCAAGGATCCCTCCCTCTTCAAGCTTGCCATGGGATTTCCGTATGAGATTCCGACGATCAGGGTGGTCTCGATCGGTGATTATGATGTGGAGGCTGACGGCGGCACGCATGTGAAGAGCACCAAGGAGATCGGTAGGCTCGTCTTCGTCAAGTCGGAGAACAAGGGAAAGAAAAATCGCCGCATCTATGTGAGTGTCGAGTCCGAATCGAGCTTCATGAGATAGTGGTATCCGTATTCTTCGAATCCGTATGCTTTGTAGAACGCGTGGGCGCCTGTCCTCTCTTTGGCTGATGCCAGGAATATGCGTGATGATCGGATGCTCTTTGCGTAGGACAGGACCCGGTCCATCAGCGCCCGCCCGATTCCCTTGCGTCGATGGTCGTCGAAGACGTAGAATTCTTCGACCTCAACGATGGGTCGCGGATAGCGGAAGACGGTGCGTGACGAGTACATGATGAATCCGACGACCTTTCCATCGATGACTGCGACGTCCATGTGGGTGTGCGGTTGTTCGATGATCTTGGAGAATGAGTCGTTGTCTTTGCTGGTGAAGCGGACGTCGTCTTCGACGAATCTGCCGTACAGGTCGAGCAGACGTTCGTAGTCTTCGTGGGTCGCTGCCCGAATCTCGACGGGTTGCATGCGCAAGAAGAGTCATCGGACGTATTTAAGCTTTGTCCACTGGACATGTCCGCACAAAACTTTTTAATATGCGCGCGAAGAGCGAGTGCATGCTTCGCAATTCGTTTATCTTCCTGGACCGCGTCGGGCAGCGCACCGAACGCGGATTGTGGGACTCGGGAGTGCGTTCCTGGAATGATTTTCTGACCGCAGGCAAGGTGGATGGCTTCTCGTCTGCCAAGAAGTCGTGGGCTGACAGAGGCATCGGTCGGGCGAAACAGGCCATATTGGAGGGCGACGTGCGGTTCTTCCATCAGGCGCTCCCGTCGACGGAGACCTGGCGGATCCTGGACACCTTCAGCGATGTCGCCTATGTCGACATCGAGACCTCCCACACCTATGGCAGCATAACTGTTGTGGGAGTCTATGATGGACTGGACACCAAGATGTTCGTGCGTGGCTTCAATCTTGACCCGAAGGCGCTCTATGATGAGTTGGCTCGCCATGAAGTCATCGTGACCTTCAATGGCGCGTCCTTTGATCTGCCCATAATCCAGCGCTTTCTTGGCAGGCCATTGCCCAGGCTTCCGCATGTGGATATGCGTCATGTCTGCGCGCGGGTGGGTCTTTCGGGAGGGCTCAAGAAGATAGAGCAGGAATTGGGCATCACGCGTCCGGACCACATCAGGCATGTGTATGGCGCCGACGCGGTCATGTTGTGGCACAAGTGGGAGCGCACGCGTGACCGCAAGTACCTGGACTTGCTCATCGAGTACAATCAGGAAGATATACTGAATCTTGAGCCGCTGGTGCGTACCATCGTGCCGAGGTTGTGGAATCAGACTTTTGGCTGAGGGTCCTTTCCCTGCACGATGAAGTCCTTGTCGATGATGAGGCTTCCCATGTAGCCGCAGTCGGGACAGAGGTAGGCGCCGGTCATGCCGCCGATGTAGAGACGTATGTTGGGGCTCTGGCATCTGGGGCAGTATGTCTTGTGCATATTAACATCAGTGTTCTTTGGTATAAATACTCTTTTGTGTCGCATTCATTCGTTTATAAGGAAGGTCATCCGAGGGACAACCTATGAGCGAGAGGGTCTTCGTTAACGTTAAATATGAGCGAATGCAGCGTGATAATCAGTTATGGATCTGCTAAGAGACAAATATAGGGCGAAAAGAGGAGGGTATGCAAGACTGCTTTCGATTCATTGCAGACGATGCACACATCTGATCTGCACTTATCAAAAAGACGGTCCTGGGAATCTTCGACGACTGTATGTGGACAGGATCCGAACTCCCACCGCATTGGGCGCGATGAAGGTGCTCAGATGTAGGTCCTGCAAGGATATTCTTGGAACTGCATATACATATCAGAAGGAGAAGAGGAAGGCGTTTAGGCTCTACCAAGATGCGGTGACGAAGAAGGTGATCGCTTCAAGCAGATTTACTTGATATCCTTCCCGTCCGGTCTCGCGAATTCGATGATGGGATGCACTTTGCTGCTCACGATGGTTCCGTCCCTGGCGTCGACCTTGATGTTGATGATATTCATCGTCGTCGTCACGAAGGTGGCATTGTAGACGAGAGAATCCAGGTGCTGCAGGATGATGAATTGCTTGGTGATCGGATGTGCGAGGTACTTCTTCTTGCATTCCGCGGCGCACGTACCGAGCGCCTCGTCCAGTTCGATCTTGACATGATCGAGCTCGAGAGGGTGTATGGGCCCTTGGTCCTTGAATGCTTCCTGCTCGTCGCTCATGGCGAGCGGCTCGGTGGAGAAGGAGACCATCTTGTCTGTTTTGGAGGAATAGTAGCCGATCTGCCATTGCCTCTTTCCTCCCTCGAAGGACACGAAGACGGTCGTCAGGTAGTAGCTTGGCTGCGCGGCGATGAATTCCTTGAAGATCGCTGATTTTTCCAGCGTCTTCACCTGGTGTGCTATGGTCATGTAGGGACACAAGAAACGCTCATATTTAACGCTTGCTGTTGCTGCTCTGCTCGCGTCCGCGTGAGTGCTCGATAGACGACATTCCCCGACGGGGCCGTCCCCCTGGTCGTCTCATTCCCCGTATCGATGACGCTCGCCCGTAAGAGCAGCAACAGCACAATCCGAGTCTCAGATATCGAGCTTCAGGAGCATCCCGTCGGGTCCGGGGTTGACGATGAGCGTGCGGCCGATGCGGTCGGTGCTCTTTGCCGTCTCATGGATGTGGCCGCAGATAGTCAGGTGCGGCTGGTGCTTCTCGATGAATGCGCGGTAGCTCTTATTGCCGACGTGCTTTCCGTCGATATGATCCAAAGTGGTCTTGAACGGCGGTCCGTGGAAGACGGTGATGAGCGGCGCGTCCTTGATGCGCTTCATCATGGCGACGGCGTATTGCTCGAACTCAGGGTCGTGCCGTGCGAATCCGCCGTCTCCCCATCCGATGACATGGAGCTTGTCGTGCCAGTAGACCTTGCGGTGGATGTATCTGATATTCTTCTTTCCCGCGCAGTCCTTCTCGAGGTTGGGCGGGTGCTCGTGGTTTCCAGGGATCATCAGGACGATCTTACCCATTCCATCGAGCGCGTCGACCATCGCTTTCTGCTGGCTTCCCATCAAGGATATGTCTCCTGCGCAGACGACAAGGTCCGCTTTGAGCGCCTTCTGGCGGATCTGTTCAAGGTGCCTTTTGTTGGCGTGCAGGTCTGCGAATGCCAGGATGTGCATGGTCGAGAAAACAAGCATCTCTCTTATAAAGCTTATGCAAGATGCTCACGAAGGTCACTAGGCCAGCGCATAGTAGTCTTCAAGGACGATCTTGTCCAGGTTCTCCATGTCCTTGACCAGATAGAGTCGCCCTTCGCCGATCTGCACGATCTTCTTCGCCAGGTCCAGGCCTTTCTCGTCGAGATTGATGCCGACGATGCTTATCGTGATCTTCGAGTCGCGGGCGGCGGACACCGCACGGAGCGTGTCCTCCACAGGATCCTTTCCTTTCGTAGGCAGGGCGTCCGTGATGAGCAGAAGATGTTTGGTGTACGTGCGACGCGGGAACATCTCGATGCTCTTCTCGATGACGATCTTGATGTCGGTCTCCATGCCGGCCCTGGTCTTCGTCAATTCTTCGAGGATGAGCGAGAAGTCTTGGCAGGGGTCGATGGCTGCCTTGATCTTGCTGTCGAACGTGATGAGTCCCACGTCGTTCTTCTCCGTCACTGCTTTGAAGGCCAGCGCGATGCCTGCCTTCTTGGATATCTTGAGCTTCTCTCCTTTCATGCTGCCTGAGCTGTCGAGGGCGTAGATGATGCTGATCTTTCCGCGTTGCTGACGCGAGAACGCCTTGAGGTCTTCAGGCTCCACCACATCATGGCCGCGTCGTATCGCGGATCGGACGGTGTGACGGATGGAGAGGTCTCGGTAGCGCTGGTGCGAGTAGTTGATGATATCCTTGTGCTCGCCGTACTCAGTGGTGGGCTTCTCCCGCTTTCCGCCGAATCCTTTGGGCACAAGATGGTCAAGCTCTTCGGTGTACATGATGAGCGACGAGAGTTTGATGCCTTTGCGGGTGAGCTGGCCCGATTCGTCGACGTATCCTTCTTTCTTGAGCTGTTTGATGCGGTCGTCGATCTTCTGTTTGAGCTCGCGTTTGAATTCGGGGATCGCGGCGTTCTTCTGGATGTAGCTGGGGTCGTATCCGCACAGTTCTCTGATGATGGTCTCGCCGTAGAGCTTGTTCGCCAGTCGGTAGTCCTGGACGAGTTTCTCGAAGATCATGTCGGGCATGAAGCTTCCCATGCCTTGGTTGATTGATTCGGTGATGAGCTTTCCGTCCTTGATGGTGTCTTCGTCGGCGTCCATGACTGAGTGCATCAGTCGCATGTCATCGGGGGAGCGCTTCATGCTCCCAGAAAGTTCGTCGACGACGGAAGAATCGCCTAGCTGTCGCTGTGCGTCAGGGTGCTCGGGCTGGCTGTCAAAGGTAATCCCCCCGGTCTATGAGCTCTTGGAAGTGCTGCTCGATGTACTGTTCGGGCGTCGTGAGGTATTTGATGCTCGGTTTGAGCTTGATGCGGTGCGCGAGCACGGACACCATGACTTCTTTGACGTCCTGCATGGTGACGTGCTGTCGACCGTTGACTGCCGCGTTGGACTGGGCGCGCTCGTAGACGCCGATGCTCGCGCGTACGCTCGGTTTCTTCTGCACGTCGTCTCGGTATCGCAGTCCGCGGATGAAGTCGACGACGGTGCGAAGCAGGTCGTCGGGGAATTCGAGGATCTTCTTGCCATGCGTGGTGACGATCTCAAGCTCGATGTCGGTGTTCTCAGGGTAGCCTACTTCGATGAGGTCGAATCGGTCCAGGAAGACGTCGCTCAAAGGCTCGGTCGAGGTGTCTTCGGGGTTCATCGTGCCGATGAAGAGGAAGTTGACGGGGATGTCGACGGTATATGATCCTAGGGTCACTCGGCCTTCTTCGAGCGCCTGCAGGAGGGTGTTCTGGAGTTTCTCGGTGCATCGGTTGACTTCGTCGAAGAAGAGGATGCCTTGATTGGCGCGGAATATCTTTCCGGGCGTGAATGCGTCGATGCTGCTGGCGCCGTGCTTGAGTGCTTTTGCGGGGTCGATGTCGCCGATGAGGTCTTCGGCCGTCAGGTCTGGACTTCCTTGGACGCGCACGAAGAACGATTCGCCGCCGAGCAGTACTTTCTGCGTGGCCTCGCCGCTGCGGCAGATGGGGCAGATGGGTCGTGCGGGGTCGCAGTGGTAAGGGCAGTCATTGACTTCTTTGTCGTCGATGATCTTGGCGATGCTGCGTGCCAGTGTCGTCTTGCCGATGCCTGGTTGTCCTACGAGCAGGATGTGCCGGTCCATGAGCAGGGCGCTCTTGACCGCTTTCTTGACATCTTCTTGGCCGATGATGTCGTCGAACTTCGCCCCCACGAGCCGTTTCTTGAAGTTTGAATCCATAAGTGTTGAATGAATCCCTGCTTGTTTATAAAGGCTTTGCAGGGCTGGCGTGGTAGACGCTGCGGTGTCCCCAGAAGATGTCTTCGTGCCTGTTCTCGTTCTGCTGCAGGGCGTACAGGGGGAACGATGCGGCATCATCGTACTCGAGCCGAAGCTCGAGTGGTCGGGTGCTGTTCTTGCGCATCACGATGGTGGTTCGCGATGAGTCGTCATCACGAGTGTGCTTGCACGTGATGTCAAGAGTCTTTCCTGCTGCTTCTTTGATCACCCTGGCGAACGGCACGTGGCGTCCGCTGCGGTAGACGATGAATCGTGGCGTGTCTGGCGGCAGGAAGTCAGGGTATCCGTGATTGTACGTATCCATGTGCAGGATGGCGATGCCACCTTTGCGCAGCACGCGCCACGTCTCTTCGAGCAGCAGGTCCTTTCGCGCGACGTAGTGGATGGCGACCTGGCTGTACAACACATTGATGGATCCGGATGGGAAGCCAAGGGACGAAGCGTCGTCGAAGATAATGGTCGGCAGCTTGATCTTGGCGACTTCTCGGGCGGTGAATATTCTGTAGTTGACCGCGGCCCGTCGAAGACTGCGCTGTCCTAGCATGGCAGGCCAGGGTTTCTTGTTGATGCCGGTGAGGCTGGCGTCAGGGAATCGTTTCGCCAATTCCAGCAAGACGCGGCCTTCGCCGCATCCGATCTCAAGGATGTTGGTGTCAGTGCGATATCGCTTGGCGATCTCATCCTCGAGGATGAATGGTTTCATCTTCTCGTTGAAATCCGAAAGTGACCTGCTGCGCGAGAAGTGTCCTCGGATCGGCTGGCGCCCCATAGGAATAGTATCCATTACGCCAATATATGCTTTTCTGAAATCAGAAACAAAGTTTTTTAAAGTCACATCGGCCACTTACTCAGGGGGTGATTAGATGAAAAAAGATGTTGTTGAGAAGATTGCTGCGTTGATTACCGCCGCTTTCGGCCTCGTTGCCGCTTTGGCGTGGAACGGAGCCATCCAGAGCCTTTTCGCTGAGGGGGGTCCTTTGTACTTCCTGGCTGCGGGCGGAGTCTGGATCTACGCCGTTTTCGTGACGATTCTGGCAGTGGTTATGACCATCTGGATCGGCAATGTTGCATCGAAGGCCAAGTAGGCCTTCATTTTTTTATACTTGTTCTGTTTCCTCTTGGCTCATGTGCGGTATTTTCGCGTATGTGGGTGCTCGGCAGGCGGCTCCGCTCATCATTGCGGGGCTCAAGCGTCTTGAGTATAGAGGGTATGATAGCGCAGGCATCTGCATCAGGAATGCGGCCGCGTTGAGCGTCATCAAGTCGAAGGGAAGGATCGCGGATGTGGAGGCGGACGCCATCCAGGCGAAAGGAACGATCGGTATCGGCCACACGCGTTGGGCGACCCATGGTCCCCCTACGACGGTCAACGCGCATCCGCATATGGACTGCGCGGGTACGATTGCCATCGTTCATAATGGCATCATCGAGAATCATCATGCGCTGCGCGCCCTGCTCGCTGGCGAGGATCACACGTTCGCGTCGGACACTGATTCGGAGATCATCGCGCATCTTATCGAGAAGTTCTACGCGGGCGATCTGCAGGCTGCCGTCGCCAAGGCGATGGGCTGTATGGAAGGTGCATTAGGACTGGTCGTGATGCATCGGGACGCTGAGGGACTGGTGGCTGCGCGTCGCGGCTCTCCGCTCATCATAGGTGTGGGTGATGGCGAGACCTTGGTGTCTTCGGATGCGTCTGCCTTGGTGGAGCATACCGATCAGGCGATCTATCTCAAAGATGATGAGCTTGCGACCATCGACGCTAAAGGAGTACGAATCACCACTATCGGCGGCGTCAGTCTTGATCCCGCTGTGGAGCGTATCAACTGCAGCGTGGAGCATATCCGAAAGAACGGTCGCAAGCACTTCATGCGAAAGGAGATCGAGGAGCAGGACGATGCTATCGCCAACACCTTGAGGGGAAGGATAAAGGATGGACAGGTCAAGATCAGCGTGGACATCGACATCGGTCGACTCCGGCGTGTCATCATTACGGGTTGCGGGACGAGTTGGCACTCTGCGCTCATAGGCAAGCATCTGATCGAGTCATTGACTGGCATTCCGGTCGAGGTGGATTACGCGTCGGAATTCAGGTATCGTCATCCAATCGTCCTTCCGGGTGACGTCTTGGTGGCGATGAGCCAGTCGGGTGAGACTGCGGACACCTTGGCTGCCATCAAGGAGGCGAAGCGCAGGGGCGCCAAATGCGTGTCCATCGTCAATGTGGTCGGGTCCTCGATCACCAGGGAGGTGGACAGCGGCATCTACTTGCATGCTGGTCCTGAGATCGGCGTCGCGAGCACCAAGGCGTTCACGTGCCAGGTCACTGCGCTTGTCCTTCTGGCGATTCACATCATGCAACTGCAGAGGAAATCGGTCCCTGCGGACCTGATCGAGGCCTTGGAGTCGCTTCCGGACGCGGTGCGAAGGGCGATAGCATTGAATCCGAATGTCGAGGAGGTCGCAAGGATCTATGCTGATGCGTCGAACTTCATCTATCTTGGCAGGGGCATCAATTTTCCCGTCGCGCTCGAGGGCGCCCTCAAGCTCAAGGAGGTGTCGTACATCCATGCTGAGGGCTATCCTGCCGCGGAGATGAAGCATGGTCCTATCGCATTGATCGATAAGGATATGCCTGTGGTCTTCTTGACGACGAACAAGGATATCTCCTCGAAGATCGTCAGCAACATGCAGGAAGTCAAGGCAAGAGGAGGCAGGATCATCGCCGTGACGGACGGAGAGGAGGCTGCGGTCTCCAGCATCGCGGATCACGTCCTGATGGTGCCAAAGGTCCTCGACCTGATCAGCCCCATCGTCAATGTCATTCCGCTCCAGCTTCTGGCGTATCACATCGCGGACCTCAAGGGCCTCGACGTGGATAAGCCGCGCAATCTCGCCAAGAGCGTGACGGTCGAGTAGACCAAAAAACACATAAATAAGGCGGTGTCAGTCATGGCAGCCACATGCCATACTCCGAGCTCCATGCCGATCCGATCCACGAGACGATAGAGAGATTGCATGTCCGTATCCGATCCCGGTTCCCTGATTCGGGGCTCAGCAAGGTGTGCGCCGAGCTTCTCAGTGTGAGCGCGAACACCAAGAAGAGCATGGATTACATCCGAAAGCCGCAGTGGCCTCTTCGAATCGCTACTTCGGTCGTCGTGGTATTGCTCGTCGCTCTTTCCTTGATCTTTGTGGGAGTGTTTGTCTACTACCTGATCTCATTGCCGCAAAGGGATGTGGACTACTCCAATCTTCTGCAGGGCGCGGAGGCGGACATCAGCACTTTGGTGTTCTTGTCCGCGGGCCTGTATTTTCTGGTGCGTCTTGAGGATCGTCGCAAGCGTGGCAAGGCACTCAGGCATCTTCACGCGCTTAGGTCCCTTGCGCACGTCGTTGATATGCATCAGCTCACCAAGGATCCTGATCACCTCATTTCGAATGCTGAATCATTGCCGAATTCGCAGGCGCGCAAGATGACTCAGTTCGAGCTGGTCAGGTACCTGGATTATTGCAGCGAGATGCTCTCTCTCATCGGCAAGCTTGCCGCCATGACCAGCAAGGGGATGGACGATGAGGTGGTCCTTGAGGCGGCCAATAATGTGGAGGATCTCGCCTCGAATCTGAGCCGCAAGATATGGCAGAAGATCATGGTCAGCCACATACAGAAGAAGAGATAGTGTGGCGCTTCATAGAAGAATTTATATATGATTCTTGCCAAGGCAGAGGGAAAACGACAGATAGGGATGACGTGTTGATGGAATCTCAGAGAAGGACCATGGCGAAGGCGATGACGTTTCGAGCCACGGCGACAGCTTTGACGTGCGGTATGGTGTATGCCTTCACGGGTAGTCTTGCTCTCGCCGGGACCTTGGGCAGTATCGATGTGGTCAGCAAGCTCGTCTTGTACTATGGTCATGAGCGTGCGTGGGAGCGCGTCTCGTGGGGGACTAAGGGTTCCAAGTTGGCTGAGCAGTCTGACGCGCAGGCCATCGTCCGCGCGCATCAAGCATAAATCATTTAAGCGGACGAGTTCTGATATGCGCAGTGGATACTGATGTGAAGCGCCTGGTATTGACGGCCCAGCGCAATGAATTGACTGATCATCGGATCTACCTTGACCTTGCAGGGCAGGTGGCCGATGAGCATAATCGCAAGGTCCTCACGAGGATCGCCGAGGATGAGAAGCGACATCATGATTTCTGGAAGCGCATCAGCGGACAGGACGTACAGGTCAATGCACCCAAGGTGCGCTGGTTTGTCTTCCTCGCCAAGACGCTTGGCCTCTCCTTCGCGCTGAAATTGCGTGAGAAAGCGGAGGATGCCGACGCGCATGCCTATGAATACTTGGCGAAGCATTACAAGGGCGTCGAACGTATCATCGCGGATGAGAAGAATCATGAGAAGGCGGTCCTCGACATGCTCGATGACGAGCGGGTCGCGTACGCAGGCGCCATCGTGCTTGGTCTCAATGATGCCTTGGTCGAGCTGACCGGCGCGTTGGCCGGCTTCACGCTTGCCCTTCGCGACACCAGAATCATCGCCTTGACTGGCATGATCACGGGGATCGCCGCGTCGCTGTCCATGGCCGCGTCAGGCTATCTTTCGTCGAGGGAGGACAGGGATGCGCATGGCGACGGGGGGCGAGCGCCGCTCAAGTCCGCGATCTATACAGGTGTGGCGTACATCATCACCGTCATCCTGTTGATCCTTCCGTACTTGCTCTCAAGGTCGGTGGCCGTCGCACTGCCCATCATGCTGTCGACCGCGATCCTGATCATCGCGGCGTACACGTTCTACATGAGTGTCGCAAAGACGGTGCCGTTCAAAAAGAGATTCGTCGAGATGGCAGTCATTTCGCTCACCGTGGCAGTCATCAGTTTCGGCATCGGCTATGTCCTGCACACCTTCTTCGGGTTGGGTTAGATCAGGCTCAGCACGATTCCCGCGGCCAGGGGCACGACGATGTTGTCGTCGATCTTCAGCGACTTCACAGCCTCAAGAGTCATGGCGACGACCGCTGCCGCGATGGCGGGCAGCAGCGGAACGAAGAACAATGCTCCTGCGGCGCCGAAGATGATGCCTGCGATGCTTCCTTCCACAGTCTTCTTTCGGTTGAGCGGGTTCGGCACGCGTCCGATCGATTTGCCCACGATGGTCGCCGCGGCGTCTCCGAACGTCAGTATCATGATGCTAGCGAGCGCCACGTCGCTGGGGTGTCCGTAGAGCCCTCCGCCTCCGAACAACACCAGCGTCGCGAGGATGCCGACGAAGAATGTGATGGCGCCGTATCCGGGGACGCGGTGGCTGCGGTCGAAGTTGCGCAGGAACCATTCGATCAATGAGTTTGGCCGTCTGGAGTACAGGAACGACAATGCGATGCCAAACACGAGCAGAATGATGACGCCGCGCATGGCGATGTAGTTGAGCTTGAGGAGCATGACTATGACGGTGCCGTTGAAGATGTGGAAGATCTGTCGTTTGACTTCTAGCGTCACGTCGCTGATCTTCTCTTCTTTGAAGTAGAGCAGCAGGTAGCCGACGAGCAGGCCCAGCACGACGCCTGCGAGCACGTCGCTTGGGTAGTGGACGCCGACGTAGATGCGGCTGAGCGCGATCATGGACGCGTACGTGATGAAGAGCCAGCGCAGTCGAGGGTAGAGTCTGCCTAGGATGGGCACGGACGCGAACGCGATGGCGGCGTGGCCGCTGGGGAATGAGAATGATGTGGCGTCAAGCAAGGGTATCAAGACGCTGTCGACGAGCGGCCGCAGTCGCCCGATGGCGTCTTTGAGCAGGAAGGAGATGAAGAAGCTTGCGGCAAGCGACGCCCAAAGGAACGGGATGATGGTCCGTCTGCTTTGACGCAGCAGCAGCAATGAGGGTATGACGAAGAGCAGCGTGATGATGAGTTTGAGGTTGGAGAAGGCGATCATGACGTCGTCGAGCAACGGCTGCTTGATGGAGAAGACCGCGTTGAATATCGTCGTGTCGAGGAGCCAGACGATACCTGTGAGCAGGCTCAGGGAAGCCAGGACGACGAGTGTCTTCTTTGAGATGATGTGCTCGTTCATTGTTTCTTGCGTCTGCGAAGCCATAGCACCAGGAGAATGGCGGCGACGACGACGAAGGTGAGGATGTTGAAGTAGCGGTCGATGAATGCCACGATTTCTTGTCCGAAGTAGGCCACCAGCGCGCCGACGATGAGGAAGCGCAGGCCGCGGCCGAAGACGGACGCGATGATGAATCGCTTGAAGTTGACGAAGAAGACTCCCGCTGCGATGGTGAAGACTTTGTAGGGGATGGGTGTGAATCCTGCGATGAAGATCGCCCATGCTTCGTACTTCTCGAAGAGCTTGTGGACGCGCTCGATGCTCTTTTCCTTGACGAACTTTCGCAGCAGCACTTCCTCCCCGACTTTTCCGATACCGTAGCCGAACATGCCTCCAAGGACGCTGCCAAGGGTGCAGACGCCGACGAGCCAAAGCCACAGGTCGGGGCGCTCGAGGGTGAGGATGATGAGCAGCAGGTCTGGCGGGATGGGGAAGAATGAGGATTCCATGAAGGCGAGGATGAAGAGTCCCCAGGATCCCAAGGGTCCGAAGGTGCGTTGGGTCCACTCGAAGAGTGTCTGGAACAGCGTCATGGTGATGATGAGAACGTGCAGTATTTATAACTTTGTAGCCTTGCAGGCGACAGATCGTTCCTTGACGTAGGATGCGTTCATGGCTGCCTGGATTGCCTTGTGGGTGGTGGAGTATTTCCTTGGTTCGGTCGCGTAGAGCCGTCCGCTGCGGACCACTGTGGTCTTGTGCTTGTCTTTGAATCGGGTCGCGTCTGTCTTCTTGCCGACTGGGGGTCCTGGCATCTCGATGGTCGGTGAGAGTGATGAGGGGCACACGAAGATGAGCGTGCTGTGTCTGGCATTGAATTGCCAGTCTGCGAAGATGATGTCCACTTGGCTGTCTTGCAGGAAGTGCACGATGTGGTCGAAGATCTTCCTGACTTTCGCGCCTGCGACGTCTTTCTTGTCTTTGGTGGGCGTCACGTTGATGACGATGACATCGTTATCAGGATACGTTTTGCGCACCTCGTCAGGATCCATGTCTTTGATGGTGAAGAAGCCAGCGTTTGGGCCTTTCTTGAATGCTTTGGCCTTGGCGATGAGACGCTCGTATTGCTGTCTGGACACGGCCGCCGCCGCGTTGCGCTGCGGCTGCAAGGGATCCACGACGATGAGAGGTGAGACTTGTTTGGATTCGTTGAGTGCTTTGAGCGGGTCGCGGTGGTGGTGCTGGATGTCGATGACTGTCTGCGCTCCCCACGAAGCGGCGGCATCGATGAACTGCCTGAATCCATCGTAGTGGATGATGAGTACGTCCAGGACGTGTCCGCTGATGCCTTGGATATAGCTCTCCGCCCCGTAGACTCGTGCGGCCTTGCAGAATTGCTTGGCGAGTCGGATGTCGTCGGCGAGGGCAGGCTTGCGGTCGATGTGTTGTCGGACCCATGTCACGTGCAGTGGACTCATGTCGGTGACGTTCTTGGCGTCTTCGGGTTTCGTCACGTGAAGGACAGGCACGATCTCGTACGTCATGCCTTCTCGTTCGATCTGGAAGTAGTCTCTGCTTCCGTGGATGCGCTCGGGTTTCAGCGGCGCAATTGCGCGCTCGAGCCGATCCGAGATGCTTCCGTCATCCGCAGCGAAGCGCACGAAGATGTCGATGTCGAAGTCCCCGCGAAGGTTGGTTCCTTTGGCGACGCTGCCGCCGAGGGTGACCGTCGCTTTGATTGATGCTTTGGTGATAAGTCGCTGCATCTTGTCCATCATCGCGGATACCGCGTTCGCGATGGAGGGTTCTGCTCGCAGCGCTGCGGCGGTCGTGGTCAGCGTCTGATCCATAGATGTGTCGGGCATATCCTCTCGGACGGGCATGCGTCTTAAATATCTTTTGAAGGACTACCCCAGATAGCTCATCTGCTTGCGTTCGGCGTCGTCTTGGGCCTTGCTGCTTGAGGCCATGATGGTCTTCAGCTTGGACTCGAAGACCTGTGCCTGTTTGATGAGCGGTTGGTAGTCGACCTTGAGACCGAGGTATTTGTCGAGCATCTCGATGATCTTGGCCGCCGCCTTGCTGTCAGGGAGTGAAGAATGGGTGCCTGCGAAGAGGCAGCTGATCTTGTCGTAGCGCAGCATGATCGCGCTCGTGACGCCCATGATGATGCTCTCCTGCACGGGCTCGGCGCCGAGCTTGACGAATTGGTCGTTTCCGTAGGAGTAGAGCTTGGTGTCTTGCTCTTCGCTCATGCTGCCGACGCCTTCGAGGCTGATGAGTTCTTTGGCCGTGACTTTCTTTGCCAGGGCGATCACGTTGTCAGCGATCTTCCACTCGAACCCTTTGGTGTTGAGGATGGTGTGCAGGATGACTATGTTGGGTTTCGCGGCATAGTAGATCGCCATGGGCCGCACCAGCTTTCCTTTGTGGATTGCGACGGTGGCGGGAAGCTCATCGTAGAGGAATTCTCCGATGAGGTCGCATTTGAGGTGGTCGATGAGAAATTCGGTCGCGATCGTCCCCACAAGGCCGTAGCCTGGGAAGCCCTCGATGATGATAGGGCTCTTGGGGTACTTCTTCATGACTATTTTCAATCGCTCACCTCGATGTATCCCGCGACGCTTGGACTATATAAAGGTTTTGACGGCGGAGGTGAGAAGACCACATACGTCTGCGTCCTTAAGGGCGAGCATAAGCTATCTCGTCGGGTAAGGTGACAAGGGGGACGCCCCCGACGGGGACATGTCACCTGATTATGTGTGAAGACGATGCGAGCAGGACGCAGACGAAACCGACGTTGACAGCGACTCCCGATGACTTAATAAGCAGGACATCCCTTCGGCACGCATGGTCGTCAAGCGAGTCATCCTCGATACCAATATGCTCATGGTTCCCGGGAGCTTGGGCGTGGACATCTTCGCCGAGCTCGACCGCATCATGATGCACCCCTTTGAGGTGGTCGTCCTGCAGTCGTCTCTCGACGAATTGGCTGCCCTGGCCGAGGAGGGCAAGGTCGTCGACCGCAAGGCCGCGAAGCTGGCTCTCCAGCTCGTCCAAAGAAAACCTTTAAAAATAGCCCAGGGTTCCTCAGCCCTGTACGTGGATGACCAGATTGTGGAGATGGCAGGCAAGGATGTCCTCGTCGCCACGGTCGATTCGGCCCTCAAGGCCCGCGTACGAAGGAAGGGCGCTTCGGTCATCACGCTCAAGCAGAAGAAATATCTGGTCGAGGTTGCATAAATGTTCTACAAAGTGAAGGTCAAGGATCATATCAGGGTGTCTCCGGACAAGTTCAGTGAGGATATCCAGGATGGCATCATCGCGGAGATCAAGCACAAGTATTCCGGATTCATCTCCCGTGAGATGGGCATCGTCATCGACGTCGCGACGGTCAGCAGCGTGGGCGAAGGAGTCATCATTCCAGGCGATGGAGCGTCGTATTTCATGACTGAGTTCGAGCTCATCACCTATGAGCCTGAGCTGCATGAGGTCGTCTACGGCAAGATCCGTGACATCGCTGATTTCGGCGCCTTCATCGGCATCGGTCCGATCGAGGGCATGATCCACATCAGTCAGACCATGAATGATTTCGTCTCGTTCTCCAAGGATAAGACCTTGCAGGGTAAGGATTCCAAGCGTTCGCTTCGCGTCAATGACAAGTGCATGGCGAGGATCATCGCCGTCTCGTACAAGGACATCGCGAATCCGAAGATCGGGCTCAGCATGCGCCAGGTGGGGCTTGGCCGTGATGAGTGGATCGAGGAAGACTACAAGAAGGAAAAACAGTAATATTTTTATAGTCGCCAATCCGTGGCTCTTCTCGAGGTGATGCAGTATTCTTGACATCAGGGATTGGATGAGCCATGAGGTCTTCGGCTGCGCGGAGACCGACACGATACTTGCCGCTTCTCAGATCATGGCAAAGCACAACATCGGCGCCTTGGTCGTCCTTCGCGAGGGTAGCCTTGCCGGCATCGTCAGCGAGCGTGACGTCGTCGCCAAGGTCGTGGCCAAGAAGCTTGATGTGCAGTCCGTGCTGGTCAAGGACGTCATGACGCGTAATGTGCAGACCCTTCCTCTCGATGCTTCCTTGCTTGACATCACCAGGCTGATGAACAAGTATCATTTCCGCCACATCGTCATCGTTGACGACGGCAAGGTTGTCGGCATCCTGACGGCCAAAGACGTCATCGACATGGTTTCTGGGTAGCTGCCCTGCTTGATTCGTAGTGGGTTCCACCAATATAGCATATTGCGCCGTGCTTACTGGCGAGCGCCGTCCCAGACAGAAGAGAACTGACAAGGGGGTCGTCCCTTACGGGGACATGTCAGTCAACCAGATTAGAAGCAAGCGCGAGCAGCACGGCATCTGCACCCTCGCAACCTTTATAAACCCCCGTTAATCCCCTGGAATCCATGAAAAAGAAAGCCTGCCGCAAGTGCAAGATCTTCGTGGATGGGGATATATGCCCCATCTGCAAGAAGGATAGCTTCACGACGAATTGGCAGGGCCGCATCTATTTTGTCAGCACGGCGAAGAGTTTCATCGCCAAGGAGATGGATGTGGAGTATAAGGGCGAGTATGCCATCAAGGTGCGATAATGGAACTTGAGATTCTTCAGCAGATCGATCAGCCCTCCTTCGGCCGCAAGGCGGTCGAGGCAAAATTGAGTTTTTCTGACGCGACGCCCTCGAGGGCGAAGATCCGATCGGCTGCCGCCAAGAAATTGAACGTGCCTTCTGAGCGCATCGTGGTCAGCAGTGTACGCGCCAAGTTCGGCACGCAGCAGGCCAAGGTCATCATGCGCGTCTACGAGGATGTGGACTCGCTCAAGAAGCTTGAGGCGGCGTATGTGCATAAGAGGCATGGCGACGACAAGAAGGAAGAGGCCGCCGCGCCTAAGGTGGAGTGATGGCTGCTCCTAAGAAACCGGCTGCCAAGGGCAAGGGCGGGAAACCGACCAAGCCGGCGTACAAATTCGCCAAGGTCTACGATATTTCAGGTGGCGCCATCAAGCGCAAGACCAAGTCCTGTCCAAAGTGCGGTCAGGGCATCTTCATGGCCAAGCATCAGGGTCGCTCGACATGCGGCAAGTGCGGCTATATGGAGCGCACCTAGTACCAAACATCTTATATATCGTGCTTCTCTCTCTTGTTTGCCTCGATGATGAGGTTATCCCCGACTGACGATATGATGATCGGATATAGACTGCTGAGGGGCTTCGTAATCAAAACATTTTTATCCGATCGTGTCAGCGAACAGGTATGAATCCGTTCATGACTGATGCGTTCTTGCTGATCATGCTTGCGTTCGGCATGCTGTTCATGCTCTCTTGGTTTCTTGCCCGCCTCTTCTTGGGCGCGAGGAGCATCACGTTGGTGAAGAGCAGGTCCTTCTTATTCGCGGCATCAGTGCACGCCTTGCTCATCTCCCTCCTGCTAGGCATAGCATTGGACGCAGTCATCAGATCCATCCTGACGTATCATCCGGAGCTGCTCGCCATGGTGGTGCTTGCCAGCGCATTGATGGCCGTCGCGATCATCATCGTCGTCATCAAGGTTCCTGCGGAGTCCGCCACTACGTTCTTCGATCGCTTCCACGACTTGCACAGCCAGAAGCACCCCGGCAGGTCAAAGAGGATTGGCCTTATGCTCAGTCCTGCCATGCCTATCGCAAGGCTGCATGGCGGCAAGGCGCATCCTGAGGTGACGCTCTCCTGGATGCTTGAGCTTGGCATCGTCTGCATCCTCATCGTCCTCGTCATGTTGTTCTCGCAGATCAGGTGGCAGGACCAGACCTTGTGGTGGCCTTTCGCTTTCGGCATTCTGGCGTCGGTCTTCGGCATCATCGCCACGCACATCGCCCGTCGCTGACACTACTTTTTTATAGTGGGATTGATTGCCGCTTCGCATGCGTCGATTGACTCTCGTTGCGATCCTTGCTGCCTGCGCAGGCTGTGGTTCTCCACAGTCCGAAGTCCAGAAGGACGCCGCCGCTCGTCTTGGAGCTGATCGCGATCGGATTGAGGTCGCGACGCGGCGGTTCGCCACGCAGTCGTTCCCATTCGAGAATTATCTGTCGGGTGAGTACATGGTGGCCCGCGCGGACAGCACATTGTTGCTGTACTCATCCAAGGCCGAATTCATCGGTGAGGTGGACCTGCGAGCGGATGGGCTCTATGTCGGTCGCAGGCTTCTCGATGATGGCGAAACCATCGAGTCGACTCTGCGAGGGACGCATCAGGGGTTCGAGCGGATATTCACGGACATCGTTGGCGTGGATGGCATTGAGAGAGTCTATCGTGAGTTTCCAGTCTATCAGGTGAGGGGCACATTCTTCGCTCCAGATACGCCGTATACAGGTCTTTTCGGCTCTGAAGGGGAGCACATTCTTGATGATGCTCGCAGTCCCGGGCAGTATTTCGTCGTGAGGAAGCGCTTCTTCGACGGTGACGGCGCCCTCTTGCGCGAGGAGGGTGAGCTTTTTGATATCGCCAAGGATTACAGACAATCATTTGAGGAGTACGACAGGTATGGCCCTGTCAATCGCGAAGAGTATGCCTTAGTGGATCCTGAGCAGTGAAGTCAGCTGACCGCTGCTTTGGGCCTTGTGTCTTCGGCGGCCTTGCCTACGACCATGTTCTTCATGTTGGCCATGACTTTTCGCGCCATAAGGCCCGGGCTGACCAGCTTCACCATGTAGAGGATGTTGGCAGGGTTGGTGATGGCAAGACGTGCGTATTCACGAAGGACGAGCTTGGGGAAGTTGTAGTCTTTGAGGGCCTCAGGGGTGTAGCTTCGCTGTCCGTCCGAATAGTTCTTGGGCAGGAAGTTCGGCGGGATCTCGCCGAGTTCGACGAGTTCATTGTAGACGGGTGTGCCTGGCAGAGGCTGGAAGTTGTTGAGGAAGAAGAAGTTGAACTTGCACTTTCGCAGCAATTCCACGGTTTCTGCGATGTCTTCAGGTGTCTCGCCAGGGTATCCTATCATGAAGAATCCGTGCACTTTGAGCCCGGCTGCCTTGATGCGCTCCACGATGCCCGGCACGATGTCGGGGTCGATGCCTTTGACCATGCGTTTGAGGGTCTTGCGCGAGCCGCTCTCGGGGGCGACGATGAGGTTCTCCCAGCCTGCCTTCTTCATCATGGCGAGCAGTTCGTCGTCGAGGCGCTGCATCCGTATCCCGTTGGGGGTGCCGAAGTGCAGGTCGCTGCGTCCTTCACTGATGAAGGCCGCGCAGAACTCTTTGGCGTAGTCGATGTTGAATGTGAAGTTGTCGTCGATGATGTTGAATTGGATGATGCCGAACTCTTCGTTGAGGTACTTGACCCATTTCTTCATGTATGCGGTGGAATGGGCTCGGATGGCGCGTCCGTTGATCTGAGGCGCGGAGCAGAACGCGCATCGATAGGGGCAGCCTCGCGTGACCCATACGGGCGCGTTCATCTTGTAGCTGGTGTTGAATCGGTATCCTTTGGCAAGGTATGCTGGGAGGTCCATGGCCTTATAGTCAGGGATCTTGATCTTGTCGAGGTCGTCTTGGCGCTCCATGTCGTGCTTTTCGAGCGTTCCGTCCGCCTTACGCATGACGAGGCCTTTGATGCCTGAGAGGTCCCGTGCGCCCTTGCCTTTCTCCAGTTCGTCCAGAAAGTCAGGAAAAGACAGTTCGGCTTCACCCAGGAAGAGGTAGTCGACGAGCTTGTTCTTCATGATCAGGTCAGGGTAGGCCGTGGCGTGGGCGCCCCCCATGACGGTGATGATCTTGGGGTCGTATTCCTTTGCGACGCGGAAGATCTCGATGGATTCGTTGTATGTGGGTGACCATGCGGAGACGCCGACCAGGTCCGGTTTGAAGCGTTTGAGCTGTTTGCGAAATTCGGCGGAATCTGCCCGTATGTGGTGCAGGGAGCAATCGAGGAGCTTGACGGGGTGCCTCTTGGGCGTGTTGCTCTTCAGATACCCGAGGGAGAGGGGCATGACATATTCGGTGTCGTATCCATGTGGCCAGACCAGAAGCACGCGCATGGCCGTGAAAGATGGCTTGGCTTAATAAAGATTTTGGATTGCGGTCAGACGCTTCTCGTCGACGATGATGTTCACTATGCGTAGTGCGAGATTCCGCTCCTCTTCTCTGCCTCCTGCACATCGGCGGTTGCTGCCCTTACTGGCGAACCAGGTTGGTGACCCGGTTCAACTGACAAAGGGGACGCGCCCTACGGGCAATGTCAGTGTTCAAGGCCGCAAGAGAGGGTGAACAGGGCAGCGACCGCTCAAGTGGCTGAGTTGGACACTACTGGGACAAGAGGAGAAAGAAAAAAAAAAGAAAGAAAATGCCTTCACTTTCAATCGTTGGGGGTGATACAAAGGTGAAGGCAAGAAGGTTTCCAGTTAAGGAATGTGACTTCCTGCGGGAGGGGAGGGAGAATCGTCCCTAGCGGACGATCTCGATGCCCAGCTCGTCTGAGAGCTGCTGCCTGGCCCTTGCGGCTTCCTTTGCAGTCTGCTTGCCAAGGATCCACGGACTCTTCACGCCTGTGATTATTGTCATCACTGTTAGTTTTCCCTTCATGTCTTCGCTGACTCGTGCGCCCCAGATGACGTTCGCATCGTCGTCCATGGTCTCCGTGACCATCTCTCCGATCTTGCTGATCTCATCCAAGGTCATATCCGTTCCACCATGGATATGGAGGATCGCGCCTGTGGCACCTTCATAGCTGATGTCGAGCAGCGGGTTGGAGAGGGCTCCTTTGACCGCTTCTTCGACACGGTTATTGGTGTCTGACGCGCCGACACCGATAGCGGCGACGCCTCCGTTGGTCATGATGGCCTTGACATCCGCGAAATCCAGATTGACCAGACTGGGAAGCGCGATTGTCTCTACGATGCCTTTGATCATCGTCGCAATCAGCTCGTTGGCCACGGCGAAGGCCTGTTGCACGGGGAGATTGCCCGCGATCTGGACGAGTCGGTTGTTGTCGATGACGATGACGGTGTCTGAGACCTGGCGCAGCTGCTGCAGGCCGAATTCGGCCTTGTCTACGCGCGCGCGCTCGATCTTGAAGGGCATGGTGACAGTGCCGATGACGATGCTTCCTGCGTCCTTTGCC
>JBDRLR010000047.1:0-6491 GCA_043812855.1 Nanobdellota archaeon
CTGCGACTTGCCGTTCGTCACCTCCACCTGCACACCCGTGACCTTTGCGGCGTCATCACCCACATCTTGAGTGTCGACCCTGAGAATCTTGAATCCGACCTCGCCAGAGAGCGTCTTGCCGACACACTCGCCATCAGAGCATAGCTCGCTGGAAGCGCAATCCGCATCCTCGACACATTCAGGCGGAATCTCCACGCACTGGCCATCATCACACTGGAAACCATCATCGCAATCGCTGTTGAGGTGGCATTCGACGTCAGGCACAGTATCATCCTGCTGTGGCTGGCTATTACACTTGCCGTCGTACCAGAACCCGCCGCAGGTGCCACCGCAGTCGACGGCGTCCTCATCCTGATTCAAGAGGCCGTCGGTGCATGTCGCCAGCGCGTCTTTGGCCGTGGCAACCGCTTTCGGAGCATCCACAATCTTCACCGTGTTGCCCGTCGCATTGTCATGCGTCAGCAGATCCCTTGCCAAGAACCCTGCAAGCACGAGAATGATAATGATATACACAAATCTTTCCAGCGTCCTGGAATTGATGGTCAACTGAATCTCGCTCATAACAGGTCAACTCGTCTTATGTCACTGCACATGAGTCAAGTTCTATATAAAGGTTTCTCCTCACAGGGCTCTGTCCTAAGTCTCCTCGTTTGTGGTGATGCTGCCTTGGATTTGTCGCAGACGAGGGCACTTCTGATGTTGTGCCCTCGTCGATTTCTCCCGGACCGCGAGGGAGGGTGGATGCTCCGCAGCATCACAAAAAAGGATTTTCTAGAGATTTAGGACAGAGCCTCCTCACAGGTCACGTCACATCAATTGAGCTCATCTGGGGGGGAAGAGTTCCGCGGAGGACTTAAGGCGAGACATCCTCAGGATGCCGTCCTGCGAACACCAACCCCAACATCAGAAGGACGACATCTCCCGTAGGGAGCAACCCCTCTGTCGTCAAACTGAACGCTCATAGTGTGTTCGCCCTTAAAGACGGCATCCCGAACGGGAATGCGCCTCGCGGAAGAAGACATCGCATGCTCGGGAAGTCTCTCCAAGGCAGTACTCTTCTCGACTCGTGTGACTTAACCCTCATCACTGCTGGGCCGCAAGGACATCGTCCGAATCGTGGCCGCAAAGCATCCCCTCCAGGCGCACAAGCTCGATGACCTCATGACTCATCAATTCCCTCGATATCCCCTGGAGATCATTGGTGAACTTCTCCCTTTGCCGCTTGTCTTCAAAATACGCGTCGATGATCCACGAGCACACATCGCATCGATGCACCGAATTGACATGCTGGCTCGCATCGATGAATCGTCTCACCTTGCTCTCATCCGCCTGCTCAAAGAAGAAGAAGACCCGATACGGAATGCCAAGTCGCCAGTGGTCGAGCAGAACGGTGTGTCGAAGAATGACTCCATTGCGAAGCCGGCGATATCTGGCGTGGATGGTCGTGATGGGGACGCCGAGCAGACGCGCGATACTCGAGAGGCTCGCCCTGGCATCCTTGCGCAAGCAAGACACCAATCGATGGGTACTCGCCTCCCTCTGCGTTGTCATCATGCCGTGCGTGCGCGGCGTCGTTCATAATCATTATCGCCTACCAACCGGAAGGCTACCGGCCAATCCGAAATATCATGGGAGCGGATGCAAGTTGACTTCGTCAGGCATCAATCCCTGCGGATGCGTCAGAAGATTCTTGAGCGACATGAACGACTCTTTCCTGATCTCCTCTAGGATGAAGAACTCCTTGAGATCCCCTACGCCACGACGCTCCAAATCATCACGGAACACCTGCATCTCAGCAAGATTGCGGAACACGCCCTCCACAAGATAATCGAATCCGTTGTTTATCCTCACCACGGTGTTGATGTGCGGACTCGACGTCAAGAAACTGTGGACCTCATCCCTGCTCTCCCGCTCCGCCTTCACCAGATAGGTCACTTCCAGATCGAAACCCAGCTTTCTGAAATCCACAAGGGTGGTGTGCTTCTTGATGAAATCCCGCTCAAACACCTTCAACTTGTCAAAAATAGTGCTCACGGGAATCCGAGTCCTCCTAGATATGTACGTCAAAGGGAACCGCGAATTCTCACGGAGATAACCGACCAACAATTTGTCCTTTGTCTTGATGGGTATCACCTCGCCTTAGGGTCTGGAATCCACGAAAGAACCCGGACATAATATGGTTCTGGACACGTCCTTTCTGAACCTTTCAGGAATACCCTGAAACAATCCGGAGCATATCGGAACGCTTTCGAGTTTTTAGGAGGTGTATGGTCCACGGAGGAACACAGAATCAGGCAGTGCGTACAGCGTGGAATCCGCTAGCGTAGCCGCCGGTTTGCCAGGAGGCTGAGGACGCTCGACTCTGGCTTCAAGCTTCTTCTTGGAAGGATACACCGTGATCTGGCTTGTCGTGACCTCAAGGATGCTCGTGTTGGGCGAGCCATCCTTGCCTGGTCTGCAGTCGATCGAGAGCCTATCACCGATACCGACAAGGTAGTCCAGGGCCTGGACGTCCCCCTTCACATAGAGCAGCTTGCGCCCCCACTGATCATCATCCATGACGATGACATACTGCGTGCGGGACTCATCGCTTGTCGAGGCATAGAACTCATTTGCCACGATGCCAGAGATGACAACGTCGCGATGGCCGCAACCGGTCAATACTTGGGTCATGGTGAGGGCAACGGCAAGGGAGTATGCTGAACTTCTACGACAACTCGGCATGCATCTGTAGTCAGACTCGAAGTATTTACATCTTTTGGAGTCGATTGTCTGTTTTTTCCGCCTTTGCCGTGAATATTCCGATCCTGCCGTCTGTTTCGTCCGGGTACAAAATTTTTTAAATTTATAAACATTTACGTCGCCATGCATGACATCGAGTACCGCATTCTCAGCACCTTCAAAAAAGACCCTTCCCACCTATTCTCCACCAAAGAAATAGTCAAGGAAGTCTTCAGCGAAGACTACCCGGCCATACTCGAGCTGCTCAGCAGCCCCGACCGTCCGGCGGTCAACGACGCGAAGCAACGCATGGGCATGCTGCACCGACGCGTCCTCTACCACCTCAACAAGCTCGTCACCGACAGCATCCTTCGGCTTGCGAAGATCGAAGAGCACGGAGAGAAATGCTTCGAGCTCGCCCTCGATCCGGGAGAGTACGTCATCGAAAAACGTCAAAGGAAGATCGTCATCTCAAAGCCTGACGTGCCGCCGCTCGCCATCGAAGCACACGAGCAGCGCAAGATCGTCGCGCGATACGACATAGACACATGGATCAGCAGGCTCAACGCGATCATGATCGATCCGAGGGCAGTCGACGAACTCAGTACGCTCTACAACGCGGTCAGCAGACTCTTCGGATACGTCAACGACGTCATCCACATCGCCCACTTCGAGCACGTGCTGGAACGGAATCCAGTGGAGGACGTCGGATCATTCCTGCGCCGCCTCGACATAGACAGCAAAGACTACAACAAGACCATCAGCATCGGAATAGACCTCTCAGGCAAGACTGAGGCCGCGCTGTTCATCAGCTTCATCGAACATTTCGCGACGATCAACGCGGAGAACACCCAAATAATCTGGCAAGTCTCATCCAAAGAATTCAGCAAGCACAAGCGCCTCTTCGAGGCCGTCGCAAAGGTATTCTCAGAGCACACCATCAAGATACAGATCCACAACACAGACCTGCACGCGCAGCCCATCATCGTAGGACGCGCAGGCGTCCACACCTTCGACAAAGAGAACTGGCAGACGTACGAGGGCGCTGAACAGCTTCCATTCGCGGTCACGTGTACCCAGTCCACGCTCATCATCGACGTCCACCGATTCTTCACGCAGCACACCAGCGCAAGCGAATTCCGCGAGCTGGTCATGAAATGCGCAAAGAGCCTCCTCATCGCTAACACCATCCAACGACGCAACGCAAACCACTACTTCCGCGGGCTGCACTCACTCGACCATTCCCTGACTCACGACCTGTATCGGCACAGCCGGAACATCATACGACTCTGGAACTACGACCTGGACGCGCCCAACATGCAGCACTTCCTCGACATCCTGCGAAGCTGCAGAAGCGAACTCGACGAGTTCTGCCACACCGAAGAAGGCATCTACAAATCCTGCGGCATCCCCATCCGCTTCCGCATCGCGTTCTCGTCCAAATTCAGCAAGCTCGACCCTGACCAATACTCGTTTCGCGCCTACAAGAAGTCAAGCATCCACAGCGGCAAGGACTTCCTCGAAGAGCCGAACAAGACCTTCATCGAACGACGCGAAGAGCTCGTCAAGATATTCGAAGGAGCGGACCGCGTACGGTTCTTCCGCTCCAAAGACCTCAACGCGGCAGAAGTCGTGCGGGAACTGGCGATGATCATAGGAAACTACAGCCTCCCCTTCTTCTGCTTCGACTTCGCGACACGCAAGGGGAACCTGAAGATCACGCAATTCATATAACATGGAAATACGACACGACACCTGCCTCAAGACATGGAAAGCGGCCCTCAAGTATGTGTTGGAGCACGGAAAGGACTACGTGGACAACGCGGGAAGGACATGCAAAGAAGCGATCAACCTCAACCTGATCATAACCTCGCCGCACGGCGACCTCTCGCGGCTCATCGACGAGATGAACAGCTTCGAAAAATGGGTCTATCCGAGCCAAGAGGAGATCATCAACATCGTCTTCGCCAAGAGGAAGAGCGAAGCGTACCACTACACCCTCGGATCGAGGATATTCAACTTCAGCAACGTCAAGAACCAGATCCGCGACTACATCATCCCGCTGCTCACCTCGGATCCGCAGTCACGACGCGCCATCGTCATGGTCTATGACCCTGTCGAGGACAGCGTGGTGCTCAACCGCGAGACACCTGGACTGGTTTACGTGCACTTCAAGGTCGTGGCGGACCGCCTGGTCATCACTGCATCGATCCGGAGCAACGACCTTTTCGTCGGCTGGCCCACGAATCTTCTCCAGGTCGGCAAGCTGCAGGAGCACGTCGCCGAAGCCCTCGACATCCCTGCAGGCGCCATCACGACGTTCTCGAACTCAGCGCACATCTTCAAGGAACATGCCGAGCAGATCAAGGCGGTGCTGTCACGATGAGCCAAGGAGAGGACCTCGCGGACCGCATCTCACAGCTCGAGAGGCAACTGAAAGAGAAGGACGACGCGATCCGAAAGCTCAAGGAAGAGAACCACGCCATCCTCAAGACCGCCATCAGCCAGAGCAAGAAGCTCGTCGAGATGAAGATGCGCCTTCAAGTCGCGACAGAGCCGTATGGACGCCAGGACACGACCAAGTCCTGATCCGTCGAATATACTCTATATGCGCCCGTTTATAATGTCCGGCTGGCTCAATGATGCGGCTCTCTCACCATCTCTTGCGGAACAGAAAAGTATATATACACCCGGCCAGCCAGCCGGAATCATGGCCGAAGACGAAGACCAAGAATTCGAAGGCGTGTACGACGACGACGAACGCGAGGAGCTCGTCAAGAACGACGAGATAACTCCGGAAGAAGAAGCGTTCATGCAAGGCTACGAGGAAGAAGAGGTCCAGACCGAGAACAAGCACGGAGACGAAGCCTACGAAGAAGCGTTCAAGGAGATGGACGGAAAGAAAGGCAAGAAGAAATGAAGGTCAAAGTCATCTACGCCCCGGAATACCGAGAGATAGAAGAGAAGCTCAACGAATTCATCAAAGGAAAGAAGATCTATGACATCAAGTTCCAGGCGGATTACGTCGACGATGACGACCACTATTCCGCGCTCGTCATGTACGACGACTAAGAGACATCGAATGATTTCTTACGCTGGCGCACTGCATCCGCCAATCTGAGACTGAACAGTTTGCCGTCCAGACCGAACGCGACCTTGCCATCCAAGGTACGCACCGCGAAGGTGCCATTGCCCATCTCCTTATCGCCGAGCGTGAGCATCAAGGGAATCTTGCGGACCTGCGCGTCACGGATCTTCTTGTTCACGCTCTCCGTCCGTGCATCGATCTCGGCTCGCACGCCCTCCGCCCGCAGACCGTCCAGCGCCGTAGTCGCGAACTCCACATGCCGATCCGCGATGGGAAGGACGATCGCCTGCACCGGACACAGCCACAACGGAAACCTGCCAGCATAGTGCTCGATCAGAATAGCCATGAACCGCTCTATAGAACCCAAGATAGCGCGATGCACCATCACAGGAGTGTGCCTAAGACCATCAGAACCCTCATACTCCAGGCCGAAACGCAGGGGCATCTGGAAGTCGACCTGCACCGTCGCAAGCTGCCAACCCCTTCCCAACGCGTCACGGATCACGAAGTCGACTTTAGGACCATAGAACGCACCATCACCCTGCGCGACCTCAAATGCCCTGCCTGTCTTTTCGAGGGCTTCAGTCAAGGCGGTCTCTGCCTTGTCCCAGAGATCCTGCTCACCCATGGCACTCTCTGGCTTGGTGCTGAGCTTCAACTCATACTCGAAGTCGAAGACACC
>JBDRLR010000048.1:0-14223 GCA_043812855.1 Nanobdellota archaeon
CGCCGACCAACCGCACCAGAAGGTGACGCGAGCAGGGCAGCAGACCAACGGAACGACTACTTTCTACTTACCCGTAGCACCCATAAGCTTTATAAACTGGTCGGCTGATGTGGAGTGCATGAGAACCGCAAATCCAACGCTATCCGACAAGGCATTCATGGGACTACCGACGACCGGCGAGCACATGACGCTCGATGGCGCGGTCAACAAGACGATCATACTGGTCGTCCTGGGCTTCTTGTCCGCCGCATTCACATGGCAGCTGACATACTCTATGCCTGAGGTCGTGCTTCCCGGACTCATCGTGTCAGTCATCGTTGGATTCGTGCTCGCTATCGTGACCGTCTTCAAGAAGGAATGGTCACCCTACACCGCTCCAGTGTACGCCCTGGTGGAAGGCGTGGTCCTCGGCGCCCTGTCCGCATTCGCCGAACTGATGTTCCCCGGCATCGTCATCCAAGCCATCGCCGTCACCTTCGGCATCCTGTTCGCCCTACTCTTCATCTACAAAACGAGAATCATCAAAGTCACGCAGAACTTCAGGTTGGGCGTCTTCGCCGCCACGGGAGGCATCGCACTGATCTATCTTGTCAACTTCGGAATGAGCTTCTTCGGGTCAGGAATCCCCCTGATCCACAGCAGCGGCACATGGGGCATCATCTTCTCACTGGTCGTCGTCGTCATCGCGTCCATGAACCTGGTGCTCGACTTCGACTTCATCGAGAGGGCGAGCCAAAGCAACGTACCCAAGTATATGGAGTGGTACGGCGCCTTCGGCCTGATGGTCACGCTCGTGTGGCTCTACATCGAAGTGCTCCGGCTGCTCATGAAGATGAGAAGCCGGAACTAGAACTGGCTATCGATAAGGTCCCGTTGCTGCGACGACCAATCCTGATCATGGTGGGTGCGGACATACTCCGCCCACTTGCGCACCATCCACTGCCTGTCCAGCCTGTTGAGGTCCTTATCCATACCTCTCCACCAACGCTTTGTACTTCTTAAAGCTTTCTTCAGAAAGACTATCCTTGAACACTTCACGCAGATGCAAGGCGTCCTCAAGATCCTTGTCGCTCTTGAGGACCAATTCCTTGAACAGAATCTGCAATTCCAGCGGTCCCACAAACAGAATCTTCTCATTGAGATGGACTAAAATGGGAGCATCCATCGTCGCCTTATCAATAGGCGACCGCATGAACTTCACTTCCATATTCGGAATCACCTTGTCTTTGTAGGCATATCTAATCGCATGTCTGCTCGACAGGAGCGCGAAGAGCTCGTGTCGGTCATCTGAATTCAAGGCGTGAAACCTCTCTAGCAATGCAGAGTGCAATCGGGCGAACGCAGACTCATCCAGCGGCTCGACCAGAATATCCACATCCTCAGAACTCCTGCTGCGGCCAAATAGGATCGAGACATATCCTGAGACGATGACATACTTGGTGTGCTTCTCAAGGATATCAATAAAATCGCACACGAAGAGATCCAGCTTGTTGAGGACCTTGTCCATGTAGACATGATTCCGCTCCACCCTCATGCCGTATGGATGGTCAGAAGCCTATAAAAAGCTTGGGGCCCTGTGTCCCGTGAAGATATATTTAAATACGCGGCGACGGTCTGCACTCTTGCGAGGGTAGCGAAGCCTGGTCAAACGCGCAGGACTTAAGATCCTGTCCCTCAGTGGGTACGTGGGTTCAAATCCCTCCCCTCGCACTCTTTCGATCGTGCACACCGAGGTGGGTTGCCCTGCGGGCAAGCCCACGTGCTGTATTCTTGGTCTTCCTTTCCGCAGCTGCACGACGATGCCAAAAACAATATTTAAATACATTCTAGCCATCACCAATGCATGGCTGGCACCAAGGACCGCTTCTTCCGATGGCTCTTCCTCATCGCCGCAATCTATGATTTCATCCTCGGCATCCTATTCCTCCTCTTCTACAAGCCAATGTATTCTTTCTTCGGCATCACGCTTCCCGTCTATCCGATGTACCTGCAGATGTCCGCCGCGTTCGTGATGGCCATGGGCGTCGGATACTACTTCGTGTATCGGAACATGTACCGCAACATCGACCTGGTCAAGCTGGGCGTAGTGTACAAGCTCGTGTACAGCGCCCTGACCGGATACTTCTACTTCGCTGGTACCGCCAACATCACGTTCTTCTACTTCGCGATCATCGACGCCACATTCCTGGCATTCTTCGTGTGGTTCCTGGTCTACGCTCACAAAGACCACAGATACGCGAAGTGGACGTGATGATCACTTCGTTTGACGCGCAATCCACCACTTCTTGAAGAACGGCAAAGACAGCGTCGACAAAACGAAAGCGACACTGGGGACGATCGCGTTGAGAAATGGATTGGGAAGAGATGCCGCGAAGAAGAAAACCACGATGGTGGTGTACGTCAGGACCGCGACGATCAGCTTTCTCTGCCAGCTCGTCTCCCAGGCCTTGTCTTTCTCGACCCGACGATTCCTCGCTTCAATGGCGGCCACTCGCTTGCTAAAATCCATAAGACGAGCAGACCTCTCGCGTTTAAAACGATTCCGCTGGCCATAGAATATTTATAGTACTTGTCGCCAAGAAGAGCATGCGACGCGGACAAATGGCGATGGAATTCCTGATGACGTACGGATGGGCCATCCTTGCACTCGTTGCCGCCATCGGCGCATTCTGGTATTTCGGCATCTTCGAGCCCGACGGGGGACCCGACGCATGCATCATCGGCGACGGTATCGGATGCGATCAGCTCTACATCGACAGCACCCAGACCACCTTTAGGCTCTACAACGGCGCCATGCGCGACTACACCGACGTGAACGTGAGCGTCGAGTGCGCAGGACATCCACCGTACGAGAAGCTGTTTGGTGTGTCCCCTCTTGGTGCAGGGGTGCCCCTGGAGCCCAAGGTCTGGAAGGCAGGAGAATATATCACATATGACGGCCTCCCCGCATTCTCAGTCGGCGACAAGCAGATCGACTGTCGTCTGTGGGTCTCCTACCGGCAAGACGTACAGGGCTCATACATGAAGAAGACGGAAGGACAGATCAAATACCGCAAGGTCACATCATAACATTTAAATAGGATGCTGGGTGGGAAATCATGGGTGAGCGCGTGAAGAAGAAAGGGCAAGCAGTCATGGAGACACTGGCCAACTACGGCTGGGTCATCCTCATACTGATGGCGGTCATCGCAGCCATAGCATACATCGTCTTCTCCAATCGCGGATCGCAAGAGCGATTCTGCATCATCGGCGACGGATTCACCTGCAATGACTTCCAGATGAGCAACTACCGAATCAGCGTCAACCTCATCAACGGACGCAGCGCCACGCTCATAGGTAACCCTGATGGAAATCTGACCACTGGCGACGGAGTCAAAGCGATCCTCACCTGCAACGACGGATACATCTACACAGAATTCTGGAACGAGGACATCCCTCCTGGAGGAAAAGCCAAACTTGAATTCGCGCCGATGAAGCGAACCATCAATCTGCGAAGCTGCCAGATGGAACTCATCTACACCGAAAAGAAATTCGGCGCCCTCCCCAACAAAGCGGTCGCCAAGCTCAAGCACCCTAAGCCGACAGTCGAAGGTGAATGGCAGTCAGAGAAATGCGGTTGGTATGGCGACGACAACTTCAACGGATGTCTGGACACCACTGATGGGGAATGTGGCCACTTTGAAGTCTCATTCCCCAACGCACCCGGCACGAACCTATGTCACGACGGCCTCGACAACAACTGCATCTGGGGCGCGGACTGCGCAGACTGGAGCTGCGGAAGAAGCGACGACGCATGCAAATGCATCGACAACCAATCATACAGCACCTGGGAGACATGCGCGGACGGAGGAAGACAATGCAAAGTCTTCCACGCCACCGACCCCCGTACTTGGGAGACTGCGCAAAGCTATGACGGACTCTGCAAGCTTGGGTTTGGCTGCGACGACGTGAGCGACTGCTACGATGATGGATCCAGCGAACTCCTCCGCTGCGGGAGCGGCAAATGCGCATCGTGCAACGATGAGATCAAAGCCCCCGACGAGAGCTGCAAAGACGGAGGCGGATCCTGCGCCTCGCTCAGCGGACCATCCAGCGGTACGGAACAGACTGACCACCTCTGTCTTCTCGGAAAAGAATGTGGAGTGGATAGCGACTGCTACACCTACGGAGGCACCTATTCTAGTCTGCGATGCGCTGGCGTCGTATGGATGACAAAGACGTGCGCGGCATGCAACGACGGAGCGCAGGCCGTCGACGAGACGTACGGAGTCGACTGCGGCGGACCCTGCATCGGCACGTGCGCGCTCGGACTACAATGCTCAGCGGACGCGCAGTGCGCAAGCGGCTACTGCAGAGGCACGCCAAAGAAATGCGTCAGCTGCACCGACGGGATCAAAAACCTTGAGGAGACTGATATCGGACCTGACTGCGGAGGAGCGATCTGCGCTCCATTAGGATACAAATGCGATTATGAGCAGGTATGCTCGGTGAATTCGGACTGCAGATCGAACAAGTGCTGTGTGCCTGACATAGGCTCCATCAATCATCCTCCTCCCGGGTCGCCGAATCTGTGCGCAGAAGCGAGGCCACCAATAATCCTTGCGCCAGTCGGCAGTCGGCTGAGCCCTCCAGGATTCTACGACTACATCTGCTGAATCACTCGATCAATCGCATGATCGACCAGAACTTCAGGAGTGCGGCGAAGAACATGATGAGCATGCCGACAATGAAGAAGTATTGGAAGGCGAAGTCCTTCTGAAGGACCGTCAAGGCGAACTCGGCGACGGTGAACGAAAGAGCAGCGACGGCAAAGAATGGCCAATAGCCGATTCCTAATTGTTTACGGTACAAATTGTAGGAGACCGCGAAGAATGCCATGGACACGAAAATGCCAAGGACCACCACAAGGCTCGTGAGATTCATGTCCGCTCCTCGAAGAGGTCCGTGACTGAGTCAAGACCGCTGGATATCTTGTCCACAGGATCACGCAGACGCTTGCGCAAACGCTCCGAGCGGACCATCCTGTCGTACTTCTTCTGATACTGATCGAGAAGACGCTTCATCTTGGCCTCGAACCTGGCGCGCTCCTTGGTGAAGTCCACCTTATCCACGAGGCTAGCCTTGTACTGCTCCAGAAGGTTCGACTTCCGCTCAAGGAACCATGCATCCAGCTCAGGCTCGTCCATGCTGCTTCCTGGAAGGTCAGATTATAAAAAAGTATGCCTTGGACTCCAAGAACACATCGGTTCCCTCCCTGCGCAGCACAATTTCACGAGAATCAGGGTCCCGACCTGTTCGCGTCAGACACGAGACCTCGAGCGATGACATTCCCCGACGGGGCCGACCCCCTTGCCATTTCACGTGGCACCTGCAGGACGCTCACCCTTAAGGTCGGGACTCCAGATGTCGCTGGATTGACCGATACATTTTTATTGGCCTTTGCGGCTTGTACCTGCATGAAGACACAAGGAGTCGGGTTTCGGCTACGAGCGGTCAAGATGAGCGACGCGGAAAGCATCGCCACGCACATCAACCACCCCGTCATCGCGCAGAATACACTGACCATCCCCCATCCCTACACCATCAAGGACGCCAAGGCATGGCTCGCCAAGACCGCAAAGAAGAAGGACAAGGTACACTTCGGCATCGACATCAAAGGACAGATTGTCGGCGGCATCGGCCTGGACAAGAAGGAGTCCCACATGGCTGAGATCGGATACTGGCTGAGCGCCGACCACTGGAACAAAGGCATCATGACCCAAGCAGTCCGCATGATGGTCGACCATGGATTCAAGGATCTCGGATACGAGCGCGTCGTAGCCTATGTGTTCCTGCACAACCGCTCATCGGCCCGCGTGCTCGAGAAGGCAGGATTCTTCTGCGAAGGCGTCCTGCACGACCACCACAAGAAAGACGGAAAGCTCATCGACGCCAAGCTCTACGCCAGGCTCAAACGGGCCCGGCGAGACGACAGCATCTTCTGAATCGACTGGGCACTTAGAACATAGAGACTGCGTAGCGGTTGCTGCGCTGCTCGCGGTCTGTTCTCGCATCGTTGGCGACATCCGCCTAAGGTGCCAACCCCCTTGTCGTCTCGCTTCCACTCTGGATGACGCTCGCCCTTAAGGGCAGCAACCGCTAGTTTTTCCTTGTCTGAATCCCCTTAGACCTTTTTAAATGAGACTGGACCCAAAGTATATATATCACCCCCGCATCATGCTGGCTGTGACAAAACCCCTCGAGTTCCCAGACGACTACTACGTCCATGACAAGGCACACATGAAGGACGTCATGGACTCATTCTCTAAATACGTCAAGGACGGCTGGCGCCTTGGAGAATCCATCACCGTCGAAGGGGCGGTGACGCGGGTGATGCTGTGCGGCATGGGCGGATCGGCCATCGCCGGCGACCTGGTGGCATCATACCTTTCGGACAAGAAAATCCAGATCGAGGTGTCGCGAGACTACGACATCCCCAAATCCTGCGACGAGAACACCCTGTTCTTCTGCTGCTCATACTCAGGAAACACCGAAGAGACCATCTCGGCGTACCGGCAAGCGGCACGGGTCGGAAAGAGGATTGTTGTCATGACCAGCGGCGGACGCCTTGAGGAACTCTCAAAGGTCAACCGCCACCAGACCATCATGCTCCCCAAGGGACTTCAGCCCCGAGCGGCCGTGCACCTCCAATTCTTCGCCATGCTGCGCGTCCTGCAGACTGCAGGGGTCGTGAAGGAGCAGGAGAAGGAGATCGAGCGGCTCATCGGACACATCGACATCCCGACGCTCTCGAAGAACGCGATATCGCTGTCCGAGAAACTCGTCGACAAAGTCCCTATCATCTACGCCTCGCAGCGCTACCTGCCCATGGCGTACCGATTCAAGACACAGCTCAACGAGAACGCCAAAGTCATGGCGTACGCCAGCGCCATCCCTGAGATGTGCCACAACGAGCTGGTCGGATACACACGGCAACGAGAATCCTTCGTCGCCATCATCTTCAAGACCGACGACGACCACCGCAGGACCATGAAGCGCATGGACCTCGTCAAAGGCATCATCCGGAAAGCGGGCGTGGAAGCAATCGAGATCAGCATCCGCGGCGCACCGCTCAACAAGATATTCTCCGCAGTCCTGATAGGAGACTACATCTCCTACTACCTTGCGCTACGCTACAAGATCGACCCGTCGCCCGTCGTCTTGATCGAGAAGTTCAAGAAGGACATGGGACCGTTCATCTGAGCCGATCCTCTTTTGGTTCTATTCAATACGCGTCGCTTCCCTTACGGGCGAGCACCCACACTTAATGCAGCGAGCAGACAAGGGGGATGTCCCTCACAGGGACATGTCTGCCTTCCAGCATAACCTCATCGTGCGAGCAGGGAAGCAACGCGCCCTGCACAATCATTATAAAATCACCATACGTGCCTTCATCATGGACCGGAAGGACGTCATGTACCGCACACCCTCATCCCCAGGAATCTATCTGTTCAAGGACTCCTCGGCGAAGATCATCTACGTAGGCAAGGCGAAAGACCTGCGCAGACGCGTGGCATCCTACTTCTCACGCAACCATCCCGATGCCAAGACCGCCGAATTGGCGCTGGCGATCCGTGACGTGGACTACATCGCGACGAGCAACGAGATGGAAGCCCTGCTTCTTGAAAGCAGGCTCATCAAGACGCACAAACCCCACTACAACATCGATTTGAAGTTCGGCGAACGATACGCATACATCAAAGTCACCGACGAACCCTTCCCGCGCATCATGACCGCGCGCACCAAAGAGAAAGACGGGACGTACTTCGGCCCATTCACAGACGGGACCGCGCGAGAGGAGATCGTCCAGCTTTGCAGACAACTCTTTCGGATCCGAACCTGCAGACGGCTGCCGAACCGACCATGCCTGCTCTACCACATCAAACGATGCGACGCGCCCTGCATAGGCAAGATCACCAAGAAGGCGTACGACGACAACATCGCGGCGGCAACGCTGCTGCTGAGCGGACAGACCAAGCAGCTGCTGGCGCAGCTTGAGCAAGACATGATGGCCGCCTCCGCAGGGAAACGATACGAGATCGCCCGCGAGCGACGCGACCAGGCACGCGCCATCAAACACCTGGCTGCGAAGCAGACCGTGCAGCTCGACAAGAAGCACGACCAAGACATCATCGCATGGGCAGGAAGGCGGCCGACAGCCGTCGCGATCATCCACATCAAACGAGGCGTGATGGCGTCCAAAGAAGGATTCGTCCTCGACGTGCTGGAAGACGACGGGATGGACGCGTTCGTGCGAAGATACTACGACGAGAAGACTGCGCCCGCCGAAATTGTTATCGCGGAGGCTTTCGATGCGGGTCCGCTCGTCGCATACCTCTCACGAGAACACACCGTCAGGGTGACCGTGCCGTCGCGGGGCGAGAAGCTTCGGCTCATCGAGATCGCACGCAAGAACGCGACGCTCATGCTCGACGCGGAGAACCCTGTCCTCGTCGAACTTCAGGGAGCGCTGAAGCTGCCTGTCGTTCCTCGCGTCATCGAATGTTTCGACATCTCGCACATGAGCGGCGTGGAGAACGTCGGCGCGATTGTGCAGTTCGTCGACGGCAAACCGCGCAAGTCAGCGTACCGCCGATTCAAGATGGCAAGCGACGTCGTGGACGACTTCGCGAGCATGCACGAGACCGTCTATCGCCGCTATCGACGCCTGATGACTGAAGGCGGAACCCTCCCTGACCTGGTCGTGATCGACGGAGGACGAGGACAGCTGTCAAGCGCTCAGGGAGCGCTCGCCGCCGCCGGAGCCGACGTGCCCGTCGTGGCGCTTGCCAAGGAAGATGAAGAGATCCACATCCCCGGACGACGGGTGCCTCTTCGGCTCGACAAGAAGGCTGGTCCTTTGAAGCTTCTGATGCGCATCCGCGACGAGACTCATCGGTTCGTGATCGCTTATCACCGCGGACGACGAAGCAAGCGCGCGGTACGAAGCGCGCTCGATGATGTCGCTGGAATCGGACCTCGGACCAAGGAGAAGCTGTACAACTCCTTCGGCAGCCTGGATCGGATCAAGGCGGCGTCCGCCGACGAGATGCGCCGCGCGCTGGGAGCGAAGACGGGGACGAAGGTGTTCACGTCGCTGCACCAGAATTCCTGATTATTCTGATAGGAATAAATGAGTACAAAGAAATATTAACCATGTCTTCGCAACCGCGGACACACAAACCGAGGTGGTCGCATGACAACAACAGGGAACGGCGCACTCGCCGCAGCATACATCGACGAGATGGTACGTGCATATCCCGTCGACGAACAGCACCAGAGAGAGCAAGAGATCATCCGAGGGGCCAAGGGACTCCGCGACCGGATCCAAGACCCAGCGGCGGCGATCATCATGTACTCCGTGCTCGCACGCATGCCCACCGAGGAATCCAAGACGCGCGCGCTCGGCGAATACCGCGCACTCGTCGATGCATCTGGAGATCCTGTCGCCGCAGCGGTCATCACGAGAACGAATTACGATACGCGGAACTCCTACCTCTTCCCGCCAGAGCAGCCACGACAGCTCGAGAGGCTCATCGACCTGCTGCAGCCATTCGCTCCCGCTGGAAAATGACGACGATCAGGACACCAAGACCGCACCGGACACGATAAGCGCGATCGCGCACGCCTTCACGACCAACGCCGAGCGGGATATCTCCTCCTTGAACAGCTTGGGCCGCGCAACGGTGAGCAAGGCCATGAGCGCCAGGACGAACACTGGCTGCATGGACGCCAAGGCATTCACCAATGTGGCGGGACCCGAAACCAGAGCGAACGTGATGAGCACACCACCGAGCGCGGTGAGCGTCTCGCTGACCGTCATGGCACCTACGACACGCCAGCCCTTGCTTGCGACCGACGACACGAGCGAAGCGAAAGAACCGACCATGACCGGCACCAGCACGAAGAAGGAGATGATGCGGCTGATGGCGAATACCGACCACGCATCCATATCCACCAGCACCAATTTATTGGCCACGGCGGAAATCGCGAACAGCATCGTCTCAAGAAGCATGATGACGAGGACTTGACCATTGCGCATGGACCTCACGCTGCGCACGCTCAGCAGCAGCGCGCCAGCCACGATGGAGATGACTCCCGCATACTTGAGCGGTGTGAAGACCTCGCCCAGAAACCACGCCCCAAGGATGAGGACCCAGAGCGGCGCGACATAATACAAGCCGATGATCCTTGACGCCTCATCCAAGCTCATGGCACGAAAATACAGGATGACGCCACCCGCGAATGTGACACCCGCGATCAGCAAGAGGACAGCGTCATAGAGCGACCAAGACGACGGGAAACCCCTGACAAGCAAGATGCCGATACCTGCCAGAAGACCGACCAGACCCAGGACGATCAACGGCGCACGCACGTCCTTGACCCAATGCGTGAGCACCTGCTTATCGATGATATTCACAACAGCCCAAACCGCCGCCGTCGCCAACGACAAGACAATCCAATCCATGGACCACGCAGTGTCGCGTCCGCCTTAAATGCTTTTTGCAGACGTCGCGGACGCTGCACTCTTGGCCAAGGCCTTCTTCAAGAACACGCCAGTAGAACTCTCCTTGGCCGCGGCCACCTGCTCAGGGGTACCCTGCGCGATGACCCTGCCTCCCGCATCGCCGCCCTCAGGACCCATGTCGATGATGTGGTCGGCGCACTTGATGACATCAAGATTATGCTCGATCACGACTATGGTGTGCCCCTTGTCCGTGAGACGATTGAGGACATCAAGGAGCTTGCGTACATCCTCGAAATGAAGACCCGTCGTCGGCTCATCAAGGATGTAGAGCGACCTTCCCCTCGGTGACTTGGCAAGCTCCCTCGTCAATTTAATCCTCTGCGCCTCGCCGCCCGAGAGCGTAGTGGACGACTGCCCAAGCTTGATGTACGTCAGCCCGACATCCGCGAGGGTGCGCAGCTTGCGCTCGATGCTCGGCACATCCTTGAAGAAGGCAAGCGCCTGCTCCACCTCCATGTCGAGCACCTCCGCGATCGTCCTGCCATTGAAGGTCACCTGCAAGGTCTCCTGATTATAACGGGAACCCTTGCAGTCCTCACACGTGATGTAGACATCCGGCAAGAAATTCATCTCGATCTTGATGAGCCCATCACCCGAGCACACCTCACACCGACCGCCCTTGACATTGAACGAGAAACGGCCAGTCTTGTACCCCCGCTCCCGCGCCTCCTTCGTCGCCGCGAAGAGCGCTCGGACCTCATCGAACACCTTGGTGTACGTCGCAGGATTGCTGCGCGGCGTCCGCCCGATGGGACTCTGATCGATGACGATGATACCATCAGGCTCGACATCGCAACGGATCTCCGTATGCACACCAGGGACGACGTTTGATCCGTACAGACGCTTCTGCATGGCCTTGCACAAGGTCTCGTTGATGAGCGAGCTCTTGCCGCTGCCCGAGACACCGGTGACGCACGTGAAGACGCCGATGGGGATGGAGACCGCGATGTGCTTGAGATTATTCTGCGAGGCACCAATTATGCTGATGCTTCCTTTCGAAGCGCGCCGCGACTTCGGGACAGGGATGCTGCGCTTGCCGATCAAGTACTGCCCCGTCAAGGACTTCGGATTCGCCATGATCCTCTCAGGCGTACCTGTCGCGATAACCTTGCCACCATGCAGGCCCGCGCCCGGACCCAGATCGATGACATAATCCGCCTTGCGGATCGTATCCTCATCATGCTCCACCACGATGAGCGTGTTACCGATGTCTCGCAACCGATGCAAGGTATCGATCAGCTTGGCGTTGTCCCTCTGATGCAGCCCTATGCTCGGCTCATCCAGGATGTAGAGGACACCCATCAAGTTGCTCCCTATCTGCGTGGCAAGCCGGATACGCTGCGCCTCACCACCGGACAAGGTGCCCGCCGCGCGGCTGAGCGTCAAGTAAGCGACGCCCACATTGTCCAGGAATGAAAGCCTGCTGCGAATCTCCTTGAGCACCTGAGCCGCGATACTCTCTTCCTTCTGCGAGAGGTCCAGAGACCCGAAGAACGCCATGCTCTGACCCACAGACATGTCCGTCACGTCGATGATGCTCTTGCCATGGATGGTGACTGCCAGCGTCTTTGCGCTCAGACGCCTTCCCTGACATGTAACACACGGGACCTGACGCATGAAACGCTCGATCTCCGTGCGACGATACTCGGACTCAGTCTGCTGATACAGACGCTCCAACATCGGAACGACGCCCTCCCAAGAACCCGTATGCGAGAAGCCGGACTGGCCATCTCTTGACACATACTTGAACTTGACGTTCAACTGGCTTCCGAACAGGATCGCATCCATGTGCGACTTCTTGAGATCCTTTATCGGCGTGAGCATATCGAAACCATGCACCTTCGCCACGGCGGCGATCTGCTGATTACGCCACCCATCCAAGTGATTGCGCCAGCACGCGATGGCGCCATCCGCGATGCTCCGCGACATGTCAGGAAAGATAAGAGAAGGATCGACCTTCTGCTTGATACCAAGACCATGACACTCAGCGCACGCCCCGAACGGAGAATTGAAGGAGAACATCCTGGGCTGCAACTCCTCGAAGGAGACGTCAGGATGATCAGAGCACGCATAATGCGAGGAATGCAAGTACTCCTTGCGTTCGTCAAGGATGATGACGTAGCCCGAGGAGAGCTTGAGGGCGGACTCCACCGCTTCCTGCAGCCTGCGTCGCGCAGAGACCTCGATGCGGTCGACGACGACCTCGATGTCGTGCTTACGATACCGGTCCAAAGGGATCTTCTCATCAGTATTGTAGAAATTCTTGTTGACACGCACACGCACGAACCCCTGCTTGGCGAACCCCTGGATGAGCCGCTCATACGTCCCCTTCTTCTGACGCACGATCGGAGCGAGCACCTGCACCTTGCGTCCCTTGAGCGTCGCGAGCACCTGATTGACGATCATGTCCGCAGTCTGAGGACTTATCGGCTTTGCGCACACCGGACAATGCGGCCTGCCGATACGCGCGAAGAGAAGACGAAGATAATCATAGATCTCAGTCACGGTGCCCACGGTCGAGCGAGGATTCTTGCTCGTCGTCTTCTGCTCGATGCTGATGGCTGGGCTGAGGCCATCGATGCTGTCCACATCGGGCTTGCTCATCAAGCCAAGGAACTGGCGAGCGTAGGCGCTGAGCGACTCCACATACCTGCGCTGACCTTCAGCATAGATCGTGTCGAACGCCAAGGTCGACTTGCCGCTGCCAGAAAGGCCCGTGACGACGACGAACTTGTTCCTCGGGATCGTCACATCGATATCCTTGAGATTGTGCTCCCGCGCACCCTTGATGACGATATCCTTGAGCATCGACTTGGACTCTTGAGCGTGATTTAAATAGTTTTATCGGAGGTGTCCAGTGCGCTTCACCTTGCGAACCCGCAGAGGATGGAGCTTGCGATACACTCTAAGCGCCTTCCTGAGCGGAAGATCATACGATACTAGCCGTTCGTACACTGACCTCTTCTTCCTGCCGATGTCACGCAAATCATCATCCATGGCGCCGAGATCGATACTTGAGACTCGCCTGCGATCAGTCCTGGGGCAGAACCTCAAGACAGTCACAGGGATGCCCACGACATCCTGGATGAACCTGATCGTCTCCACCTGATTCGGCCGCAACGGCTCCGAGCCGAATTTCACCTCGAAGAACTGGAAACTCGCGCTGGCAGGATCGAAAGCCAACCAATCAGGAGTCCCATGCCTGGACGAACACTGCCTCCTCAGATCATGCAGCTGATGCGCAGCTACGCCTATCGTGAGACGACGCACAAGATCCGTGTAGTGCCTGGCCTGCGCAGGGAACTCGAAGAAGGAGACATCCTGACCCTGACCCCACACGTCAAGGAAACTCCCCCTCCAGACCAGGAAGCCTTCTTTTTGCAGCCATCGCTTGGCCAGCGTCTCGGCCAAGGCCCGCGTCGACGTGTATGGATAATCACTGAGATGAATATAGCGCGTCCTAAGTTCCATATACTAGGTCAATCACCTAAGCTTATAATGTCCACGTGCAGATGACCAGTGACTAGGCAGATTGCCGCAGGCCCAAGGGCTCAGACGGGTCCAGGCTATATACTCTATTGGTGCGCCACACCTGCTCAAGCACCTCAAGGCGCTCGGCCACCCGCTGATAGCGCCCCAAACCGTGCTCCTGCAGC
>JBDRLR010000049.1:0-7288 GCA_043812855.1 Nanobdellota archaeon
GCAGAGCTCGTCAAGGTCGTCACACGTCCAGAGCACGCCTCCCACGGCAGCCAAAGCCTCGTCTACCGCGACGATGGACAATGGAAGACCACCATCCTTGCGAACAGCAGCAACGGATTCCAGCCTGACAACCACGAGGAATCGGACCACGGGACCGAAGTGACCGCATACATCCCTGGCGACAAGACGACGCCCGACCAGATCCGCAACCACCTCTACCGCCACCTAGGCATGGTCCCCCCCCAAAGAGGCCAGATCATCTACCGAGACGAAGTCATCAACACCCTGCGCGACACGTACCAGACCGCCGAACCCACAGCAGTGCAGATCGGCAAGAAACAAGACACACTCATCATGGGATTCTCCAAGCGAGAGATGGACGGAAACTTCTCCGACACCCGATTCCTGCTGCGCAACCAACAGCTCGACAAGATACTACACACCCAACGCGGCCTCTTCATCAAGTACGAATCAGCGGAATTCGACGAAGAGACCATCCACCACAAACTGATCGCGGACCTCATGAGCATGGGACTCGACTTCTGGGTCGAAGCGCCGGCCAGCGTCACACTCACCAAAGGGCGCAACAACTACACCGCGGACTACCAACCCACCGTGCTCGAGGCCACATACCACGCATTCGAGACGCTGTACCTCGAGACCATCCTCAACGATGACGAAATCATCTATCACCCCTCAGGAGCGCTGCTGAACGGACTTGCCGACCTTTTCAAGAACAAATACAATCTCCTGATCGAAAGCAGAGAAGGAGGCAAGTACAGCTGGAAAGTGCAGACCATGGCAAGCCTGGCCGCATTGGGCAGTGTCATCGCGGACATCAGCACCAAGATAGGAAGCGGAGCAAGCTACATAATCACAGACGCCACCCCCCAAATCATGCGCGGAACCGGCCGCGGACTCGCCAAAGGAGCGATCGGCATCGGCAAAGGCATACAGTACATGTATCAGCGCATCCCCGACGTCATCGAGCACTCACCAGAGTACGTCCGCAACATCCCCTCAGCCATGGCCCACGCATGCCAAGCACTCGCCCACAAGGGGTCAGCTGCCATGCACAGCGACCGAGTCAGATACAGTATCCTCGCAACCGCAGCCGTGGGCGGCACCGCAGCCGCAAGCCTCTACCTCTACCACCGATTCGGCAGCATCCCTTTCAAATACGCAGGGGGAGGTCTGGCGGGCCTTGCCGCCGTAACCGCGCTTGGAACAGGAGCCCACCAGATCTACACCCATCGAGAGCAAATCGCTCAGAAGACCAGAATCGGCCTGGAAGCGATCGTCCATGCGGCGATACACTCGCCTGACGCCATCCGCGCAGGCCTCGCATCCGCACGGGACGCCATCATGAATCTGCCCGACACCGTACGAGGCTACGCGAGCATCCTCACCAGCAAGATCGGACTCTTCAGCAACCTGGAAGAGAAGCGCGAACGCAAACGCAAACGCAAACGAGACAAGATCACCAAGAAATACATGAGCACACTCCAGAAAGACCAGTTCCTCATGCGCATCCTGGACAAAAGGATCATCTACGCCGACCGATACCTGTCCCAGACCGCGATACAGACCCCTGAGGGACGGGCCGAAATGATGCAGCCAGGCTACCACAAGAGCATCTTCGACAAGATGATGGACTTCGTCGCCTACGGCGCAGAAGGGCCGAGGATACCTAAGTGGAGAAATGCAGGCCCCGTCTACCACAAAGACGAGATGATACTACAGCGCGTCAAGATCAGCATCGACGAGATGATCGAACTGTATCTCAACGACAAACTGAAATACGACAACCAGAACACGTGGGACCGCTCCGAGCGACTGTTCAGCCATGGAGACACCTTCGTCGACTACAACAATCCCGTCGTGAAAGGAGTCATCGACAACATGGACTCCATCAAATGGAAGGTACGCGAGAGCTACGACGTCAAGCTCATCGAGGACCACCTCCTCAACATCGGACAATGGGCCGCAGGCATGGGCCTCTTCTTGTACACCATCACTCCTGTAGGAATTGCGCACATGTTCTACACCGTCATGCATGACTCTGGCGCAACAAAGAATCCGTTCGCAGGCCACAAGATCTACGACCACCTCAGGGCATCCCTGCGCAGCAGCGCGCAGCGAACGAAGACAACTCTCGCGGAGACCGACTGGAACGCGAAGGCACAGACCTTGCGCGCAGAATCCTACAAGCTCGCAAAGCAGTCTGCGCACGCAGCAGGAGTCATAGGCGCATTCCCATTCAAACTCGGCTACCGCGTGAGCGGCGCAATCTACCAGGGCTGCATCGACCCAGCGATCCACGCCATGGACCCGCGCAAGTACCCTGATTACATCCAGCGCGCCGCAAGCGGCACCGCGCACCACATCGCGCGCAAACACAAAGAGAACCGACTCAAGCGCGAACAGCACGCCAATGCCCGAGAACTTAGGAAACAAGATGACACTACCGGTCCGATGCACCGATTGAGGGCTAGGCTCGCGCAGAGCATGCGAGGAATCGGCGATGAAATAAAGGATAACTATCATAACTCACCCATCAATTACCTCTTCGGCAAGGGATGGAAGACGGGAAGCCGCTTCGACACCATGCCGATCAGCGAGCTCGAAAGCCTGGTGTCCGGCGTGGATGCCGCCCTCAGCTACCCTGCACTGCTGCACGCATTCCAGAACGTCGAGAACATCATCGGCCGCGCGACAGAATCAGACCCGCTGGAAGTGTACGCCGCGTACAACCACAAAGACAACAGCTTCGAGAACCTCGGCGTCGCCGCCGACAAGAGGGGCCGCATCCAAGTAGACATCCAGAGCGGCAGCATCGAGAGGTTCGCGTCCTTCGCCAAGAGGAGAGCCGAGCAAGGAGAGTACAGCACCCTCATAGATTACTGCATCCTCGAAACCCTCCTGCACATGCACGCGCACCTCGACCACCCCGAGACGCTCGGGGGACCTGAAGGAAAAGGCAAACCCACCAAGCATCCGTACCAGTGCACCGATAGGAACCATCACGCCACATTCTACTCAGACCTAGACGAACTGCGTCGACAGGTCATAGACTACATGATCGAGAACGGCATCAACCTGGACGAAGCCAACCGCGCGTATTTCCCACAGGACCCATCCGCCGTCCAACCATTCTTCCATCTGGAAGCGAAACACGTACACAACTTCAGCAGGATGACGCGAAAACGCCTCAAAGAACAGAAGGAATACACTGCCATGCGCAAGGCTGAAATAGAAGATGTATGGAAGAAAGGAAAGCCCTCAGATCAGGAATACAAGAGCAGCGAAGAATACGAACCCCCACCCCAACCCGCCCAGTACCACTGGAATCCGAACCGATGATAGTGATCACGCAACACAGTGATGAAGCAATACGGAGGCTAGACCTCCGTTTCTTTTCTTTCTTCTCTCCCTATGGCCGCAAGGACCATAGAATGGCGACACCAATACAGACCAGAACACCAAGCACAGCAGACCAGAGCTGACAAACCCAAGAAGACAACGGCATCACAACAAAGAAAAGAAAAAAGAAAAAGGAATCTACTTCTTCTTCGGCTTGAGAGCAGCGCCCTTCTTGGCCTCGCCTGACTTGAGCGCGGCGTCCGCAGTCTCCTTGGACATCATCGCGCAGAGCGTGGTCGCACACTTGCCACACTTGCCCTTGGCCATGAAGCCACCACGAGGAGTCTGGTGGATCATCGGGTCGTTCATCGTCACGCCTTTCTTCTTACACTTCACACAATATGCCTTCACCATAGTGTTACCTTCCACTCCAAACAGGAATAACAGAGTAAGACATGAACTTTCTTATAAATATGCGCATTGAGGCAAAAACCCAGGAATAGCGCCAGCACACCATGCCGAACCGAGATTCTTTAAAAAGAAGGAAGAAAAAAGCGGCCGAATCCCCAGCAACCACAAAAGACCATCATATACATCATACATATACTGTGATGAACAGCTTAAAAAGCACACATACACACAAATCAATGCTCATGCCACCCACCATCCTCCCCAACAGACAGGACTACGAAGATATCGCTCCCAGCGATAAAGCGACATACTGCCAACTCGCGATCGAATCGATTCCCGTCGCCATCGTCCTGACTGATGTGAACGGGACCATCCTCTATGTCAACCCCGCGACGGAGATCATTACCGGCTTCAACAGGCACGAGCTCCTCGGCCGCACCCCCCGACTGTGGGGCGCGCAGATGAAAAAGGAATTCTACGACGAGCTATGGTTCACCATCAAGACAAAGAAGCAGACATTCAGCAAGGAAATCATCAACAAGAGAAAAGACGGCACCAAGTACCTAAGCAGCCTCATCATCAAACCACTCTTCAAACATGACAACCTAAGCGGGTTTCTTGGAATCGAACAAGACATCACCATCATGCGCAGAATCCAAGACAAGGCAGCATACCTCGAAAAGGAACTCAAAGACATCTACCGACTCGAAAACGCATAAAGAACAGAAAAAAAATGGATGAGAACCTAATCAACATCCTCGTCCGCATCGGCCTCGTCATCCGAATCGCCATCGAAATTATCTTCCGAAGACTCATCGGCCGCAGGAGCATCATCCGACGCTTCTGAGGCACCAGCAGCAGCCATAGCGACATTGGACGCCTTGGGACCGCGGTCACCCTGGACTACGTCGAAAGAGACCGAATCATTCTCATGCAGGCGCGTGCCCGGCTTGAGCGCAGTCTGGTGAACGAAATACTCCTTACCGTCCTCGCCGGCGACAAAACCAAATCCTTTACTCACATTGAAAAACTTCACTTTTCCTTTCATGGTTACTCCCTCACTCATACGTAAACAACAGTCCGCACCAAACCAAAACAAGTGCGTTCATTGTTCGCTGATTCGTGATGAGATTGCGAAGTCGTTTATAAAGGCTACGCTTTTCTTGATCGAAGGACCCCTCTGACCCCTCATCCTCACCTTCACAGAATTTATAAAGCAACAAGGAATCAGGAAGATTATGGAGCACAAGGACGCCATCGCCTACGGCCTGATCGCCGTCGGAGCCATCCTCATCATCATCCTGACCCTAGTCAAGCTCGAGGTGGACAAACAAGGGGTCTTCATGTGCGAAGCCGTCGAAATGAATCCCGACCTGACCATGGACGACTGCCCCGCCCATGAGAGCCCCGTCAGCTGGCTCCTATTCATATCATTCGGCGTCAGCCTCGTCATCCTGGCAGGAGGCCTCGTCCTGCGACTGATGCCCGAAGGCACCACGGAGCAACCAGCGACCAAAAAGGTCGATACGAGCAGACTGAACCCTGAAGAAAGCCGAATCCACACCCTGCTGAGCGAACACGAAGGATCCATGTACCAAAGCGACCTCATCAAGGAGACAGGGATGTCCAAGGTCAAGACGACACGACTCCTCGACAAGATGGAAAGCAAAGGCATCATCGAGCGCAAACGACGAGGCATGACCAACATCATCGTGCTCAAGTGAAACTAGTTTCTGCATTATCTACATAAGGCGTTGCAACCACCCTAACCGCATGAAACACACCCGCACCATCCCGATCGCAGGCATGACCTGCGCAGCATGCGAAGTACTCATCGAACGGCGGCTCCGAAAGATCGCGCACGTCAGCGCAGTCAAAGTCGACCGCGCCAAGAGCAGCGCGACGATCAGCAGCACCCAACCCATAGAAGATAGGACCATCACCGAAGCCCTCAAGGGAACCGAATACACCGTCTGCCCGGCCGGGAAGCTCAACAAGAAGCGAGGCAAGGACTACCTGCACATCGGCGGCGTCTTCGTCGTCCTCATCGGCGCATGGCTCCTCCTCAAGAAGTTCGAACTCGTCCCCCAGATGGGCATCAGCGACAACATGAGTCTCGGCTTCATCGTCATCCTCGGCCTCGTCGCGGCCATGTCAAGCTGCATGGCTGTCACCGGAGGACTCCTGCTCGCAGTCAGCACCGCTGCCCAAGAAGCCAACCCCAAGCTGACACGATCCCAGCGCTTCCGCCCCCACGCCATCTTCAACCTCGGACGCATCGTCGGCTATACTCTCCTTGGAGGCCTCATCGGCGTCATCGGATCACTCATCCTCATCACTCCAAAAGTGACCGGCATCCTGACTATCCTTGCAAGCATCGTGATGATCCTGCTGGGCGTACAGATGCTGGGCATCATCCCCTGGCTCAGCAAGTTCACCCCCCGACTGCCCACAAGCCTCGCGCACAAGATCTACGAAAAAAGCGGAGCCACCGGCGTGACGGCACCGTTTCTGCTCGGCGCGAGCTCATTCTTCCTCCCCTGCGGATTCACCCAAGCCCTGCAGATCTACGTGCTGAGCACCGGAAGCTTCAGCACCGGAGCCACCACCATGCTCGCCTTCTCGCTGGGAACCCTTCCCGGGCTGCTGAGCATCGGAGCCGTGACGAGCCTGAGCCGAGGCAACTTCCAACGATGGTTCACCAAATTCGCGGCCGCCGCAGTCATCATGCTCGGAGCATTCAGCATCACCAATGGCATGGCACTCGCCGGCGCACCAGTAAGCTTCGGAGGCGCGACCCCGACCTTGGGACTCACCCAGACCGTCGCCGACGTACAGATCGTCCGCATGGCCGTCAACGGATACGAATACGAGCCAAGCAGATTCACCGTCAAAGCAGGAGTGCCCGTCCGATGGGAAGTCGACGGAAGCAGAGCAGCCGGATGCGCGCAAGTCATCAGCATACCCTCCCTTGGCCGCGTCGAATACCTATCACGAGAGAAGACGACCGTGATCGAATTCACGCCGGACAAGACAGGAACCATCCCCTTCTCCTGCACGATGGGCATGACAACACCAGGCGCAGCGTTCACCGTGGTAGAGAATCCCGACGCGCCACAACTTGCGTCCGCCACCACCGCAGGACCCAGCAACATCAAAGGCGGCAAGGCACAACACGTCTCCGTCTCAGTCGACAACGACGGATTCCACCCCGATGTGATCGACGTCAAAGTCGGCATCCCTGTCGAGATGGAGATCGACACCAAGATCCGCCTCGGCGGATGCATGGGCACCATGGTCATCCCGAAATGGGGCGTGGCGCATCAGCTGAGTCTCGGAAAGACGACACTGCGCTTCACACCAACCGAAGCAGGAGTGTTCCCGTTCACCTGCAGCATGGGAAGCAAATACGGAGACATACGCGTGAGCGCATAGAGGACACCATGAAGACCGCAAACATATCCATCCCAAGCATGCACTGCAAAGCATGCGAGACCCTGCTGACCGAGATAGC
>JBDRLR010000050.1:0-5187 GCA_043812855.1 Nanobdellota archaeon
GAAGGCAACATGCGCGACCACCTCATCGGAGGACGGAGCAACGAGTACGACATCACTGTGCGCGGCAAGATGCAGCTCATCGCACTCGCCGACCGCCTCAACCGAGAACACGTCCGATTCGATGCGGTGTGGGCATCGCCCGCCGTGCGCACGCGACGCAGCGCAGAAATGGTATGCGAGAACGTCGACTACCCTCTGGATCGCATCATCTACGACGACGCGCTCCTCGAGATCAACCAAGGAGAATGGGAGAAGAAACCACGCAGCGAGATCTACACTCCTGAGATGAAGGCCAGGCTCGATCGCGAGCAACCATTCTTCCGCCCGCCCGGCGGCGAGAGCCAACAAGACGTCGAAGACAGGATGTACGGCTTCGTCGAGCGGGAGATCCTGTCACGATACGACGCCGCCAAGACACAGACTATGGCCGTCTTCGGACACGGATACGCATTCAAGACACTCATCAGACACATTCTAGGCGTAGACCATCGGATGACCTACAAGCAACAGATAGACAACACCAGTATCACACAGTTGAGGTATGGTGTACGTGGATGGATCCCCATGCGCATCAACGACGCCGCCCACATCGAAGGAGTCGGCCGCCAGACTGATACGTCAGCGCGCTGACCGCATCGACTCGGCGACCAAGCGAAGACCGCTTGCGATATCCATCTTCGGCGACCAACCCAGCATCCTTTGCGCCGAGGCCGAATCCGACAACGTATGCTTCGGCTCCACGACCGGGTCGAGATGCACCGGTTTGACCTGCGAATGTCCGAGATCCAAGATCATCCCCGTGACCTGATTCACCGAGACCCCTTCCTGCGCGCCGATATTGAAGACGCGCCCAAAACAATCACTGTTCTGCGTCGTCGCAGCCAGGAGGTTCGCCTCCACCACATCATCCACGAAAGTGAAGTCCCTTGATTGCTCACCATCACCGAAGATCGTCGGGGCCTTCCCCTGCCTTGCCAACATAATGAACTTCGGAATCATGCACGCGTACGCTCCGTTCGGGTCCATGCCTGGGCCATACACGTTGAAATATCTCAGAGCGACCGTCGGCAGACCCCACAACGCATGAAACAGACCGCAATACTGCTCACCTATCCACTTCTGCGCCGCGTACGGAGACATCGGCCTTGGCGCCATGGACTCCGACAGGGGCAAGACATCCTGATCTCCGTATACCGACGAGCTGGACGAGAAGACGAAACGCTTCACCTTCGCATCCCTTGCCGCTAGGAGGAGATTAAGCGTTCCATCAACGTTGACTTTGTGCGTGAGGACCGGCTCCTTCATCGAGAACTGGACCCTGGGGCGGGCCGCAAGGTGGAAGACGACGTCGACGCCGGGCTTGACGATTCCTGAGACATCATCCTGAATGTCGTGACGGACGAACACTATCCTGCTCCTGACATCCGCAAGCCTCGTCTCGTCGCCTGTGCTCAGATCGTCGATGACGACGACCTCATGGCCATCGTGGACCAATCTGTGGACGAGATGACTTCCGATGAACCCGGCACCGCCGGTGACGACGCACTTCATAATGATGGTGTGTCTAATGGAGATAAAAACATTTCCATAAACAGCACGCAGTCAGACGCGTCTGCATAACTCTTCAGACTAATGTCGCGATTCTAGCATGACTGTATGATCTGAGACGCAATAAGGTGAAGAAAGGTCCGCGCAGACGCGGACGGGCCCACGCCAAATGGCATAAGCATATAAAATCGACGCCCCCTTCCCTCAGTATGGGTATCCTGAACATCCTTTTCGGGTCTGCAGAAGCCACAGCACAACATATCCGAAGCGATCGGGACTCGATCGTAGCATTCTGGAATAAATACAAGAGTACCATCGCCAGAAAGAAATCAATTATCGAACGCTTGCAGACAGATACTATTTCGATGAAGCAATTGGCTGAGCTGGATAGATTATTGACCACAGATTTGGTGGATATAGAATCAGAAGAGCGAAGCGATTCAAAACTCATCTCTGAGCTTCAATCAATAGAGTACGACGAGAAGGTCTGGCGAGTCCACCGACTGCAACAGTGCCTAGGCTATGCAGAAAGCAAATATGTCTATGTCCACGAACTGCTCAGACATTCGCATTCGATCCTAGAAACAGAGATGAAGATTGTATCGCAGCTGAAGCGAGCACAAGATGACGCAGAAACACTACTGCCTCATCTCAAATCGCAATTCAAACTCGAACTTGAGATACTACAAAAGATAGAAAAGATAGAAACATTCCCGAGCCTCTTCTGCGCACTAGCAACAGGGGAACACATCATTGCAAGGATGAGCTCAAAAGAGAAGAGACTTCTCAGAACCATGCACATCCGATTCGAGAACATATTCTCTGACAAGATCAGCGAAGGAATCACTCTTGAGTGGGGCCAATCAGTCCTCAATGCCATCGAGGACAGCATCCACGAGGCAGTCGCCAACGGAGTCTTCATCGGATATCACGAGGACATCAAGTTCGAATTTGTCAATAGACCAGAATTCGTCGATCTTGCAAGAAACACCATACATCGCATGAGAAAAAAGGAAGTGTCGGAAGAAATGCTCACCGTATTCGTCCATCTCTTCAGAGAGTGGTTCAACAGCCTAACCTGATTGCGAGCGCAAACAAGTACATTCCAGTCACATCCTCTCTGGGGTCGCGACAGCATGTCTTCCATCCGGAGGATGCTGTTGGACCGCAACCATTAAAAACAATCTCAGTCTCTTGAGAGCATGCACGAGACCGCGATCGCAGAAGGCATCATCAAGGAAGCACGCAAGCACGGCGACGTGGTATCGATCGTCCTCGACATCGGAGAGCTCGCGCACGTCCCTGGAGAAGAATTGATCGAATGCCTCAAACGTCTCGTCGACTGGAAGATCACGTGGACCGAGCGGCCGGCGAAGGCACGCTGCTCCTGCGGGTTTTCCGGCCACCCCGAAGTTCTCGAGCGTGGACACGACCACTTCATGATCGAATGCCCGGACTGTGGAGAGACGCCCGACCTCGAGGACGGAACCGAGGTCCGCATCGTCTCGGTGAAGGTGAACTAGATGTGTCTTGGCGTCCCCGGAAAGATCGTACATACCGACGGCGACATGGCGACCGTCGACTACGAGATCGAGAAGCGGGTCGGCAAGATGCTCAGCGACGACTACTCGGTCGGAGACTGGGTCATCATCCAAGCAGGCATCGTCATCGACAAGATCGACGAGAAGGAAGCCAAAGAAGCGCTGGCGCTGTACAAGACTGCTACCTGCCGTTGACGATGGAAATGACCGCCGCGGAATACTTCTGCAGATTCTGACTCTGTATCTTTGACAATCTCATCCCTGCGAACCCCCAATGCAAGGCGACGACATCATCGATCTTGACGTCCGTGAGCAACTGCGGAAGATAGACTGCGGTCTTGACGTCGCTTCGCAAGGAATAGATTCCCTTTTCTATCGTGAGCGTCTGCGTATCGACGACGACGGAATCCCGCATGACTGACTCGGCACGGCCCCACGACGGCCTGCAATTATCCATGTTCTGCAAGGTCGTCTCGACGGTGCCCGTCGTCCTTCCGACACCCACATACATGACATGGAAGGCATGATGAGGCATGGCGCCATCAGGCATCCTTGCCGAGAGGTCCTCGACCCATGATTTGGGAAGCCCACGTCTGCCCAGATCAGACATAATCATGCGCATGTCATCCTTGGTGAAAGCGTCAAGAAGCGGGTTTCCGATCCAATACGCCTCCACCACGTCATGGTCGAACGGATCCTTGCCGTGCTTGCTGGCGATGGCTGAAAGGTAGGGAAAGAAGCCCTCAAAACGCATCAGACTCTTGCGGACTTCATCCGCGTTGTCATGCTTCGTCGCATACCGCAGGAACCCATCCATCGCATCGTGCGGACCGCAGAAATGCAATCTGTTGACTATGTACGAGAACCTGATCGCCAGGTCAAGCCCGTCCATGCATCGCCACCGCCACACGCGTGTCCGACAACAGGACGATCAAGACCACGCCTACCACAATCAATACAGTGCCTGCCAACTGAGAAGCAGGCAAGGCAACACCACCAAAGACCCATGTCAAGACGACTGTGGTCGGCGCGCCTACGCTGAGGATGGCCGTCGCCGTCGAGATAGGTACTGACTTGATGCCGTTGTAGAACGTCCAGACGAAGCCAAGGAGAAGAGCAGACGTCACCAGGATCCACAGATACTGCTGCGAAGACATAGAAACCACTTGGCCTGCCTTGCCTGTCGCGACGAGGAAGGCAAGAATGAAGATGGACCCGAACGCCATACGCCCCCACGCGACGACAGTGCCAGGAATATCCTTGACTGCATGCTTCGAGATGGTGTTCTCGATCGCCCAGAGCAGCGTCGCCGCGGCGATGAGCAGATGGCCAACCGAGAATGAAAGATCAGGCCGCACCATCAGGAAGGTGCCCGCGAGCACCACTGCTGCACCAATCATGAACCACTTCGAAACATGTTCCTTGAGGAAGACCGCCGCGAGAATCGCCACGACGATGAACATCGATTTATGGATGAAGGCCGACGTCGGCCCCGTCGCCATCTGCATGCCCTTGAAGAACAAGAGGAATGGGACGGAACCACCTATCAAGCCGATCGTCGCGAGCAGACTCCACTGCTTCTTTGTCAGCGACCTCAGCGAGGACATCATCCCTGCCGCGAGGATGCCTGCTGACAAGAGGGCTGCCACGAGGATGTTCTTTGAGAACGTGAATACGCTGCTGTCAAAACCCTTGACCGCGAACGCGTTGAGGAATATCGACACGCCAGAGATAATGGCTGTCGCCAGCACCAACAAAAGACCTTTCTTCTTCATATCCATGATCGCACCTTCTTCGCTATCTTCTCAGGATCGCCCTTGTCCGGAACCCCTATAATCCTGATGTCCTGCAGCCTTCCCATCTCCTTGAGGAGCTTGAGGACGTACGCCACGTCGAAATCATGCAGGCTGACCATCTTGGTGGTCTTAAGCTTTTCGATGTCCTGCAGGACCATCGGCTCCTTGATGCCCTTGACGACATCGAGGATGACAAACTTTCCGTCCTCCTCAAGCAACAGATCAGGCGAACGACAATGGACCAACTCGACACCTTCCAGGTGCTTCGCCACATTCCTTGCCATGGAATCGCCAGCCAGGAA
>JBDRLR010000051.1:0-9553 GCA_043812855.1 Nanobdellota archaeon
GACGCTAGGAGCTCATATGAGCCTTCCGCAATCGCGAGGTCCTGCGATTCTGCGAGCACTCCTAGCTGCTCCACCCCGCTATGGGTCGCCAGAATCCCAGTCTCTTTATAAAGGTTATGAATGCGAAAAGATTTATACTCCTGCGGATGCGGATGCGTCATGCAACTCAAGGACATCATGAGCAAATCGTTGATCAGCATCGCAGAGGATCACATGGTCGCTGAGGCGATCGATATCATGCATAAGAACAGGATCAGTTGCATCATCGCGTCAAGCAAGAGCAAGCCGACAGGTATCCTGACCGAGCGTGATCTGGTGAAGATCTTCGCGACGTACAGAGACTTGGAGGCCGTCGCGGTCTCGAAGGTCATGTCGTCCCCGATCATCTCGCTTGAGGCGGATACTGAATTGTCGGATGCCATCGATTTCATGAACAAGAAGGGCATCAGGCATGTCCTGGTCAAGGACGCCAAACGAATGGGCCTGGTCACGCAGACGAATATCGTCAAGTCCCTCTCGCAGCAGCTCAGCGAGGACGTCAAGCTGGGCGAGTACGAGAAGCAGCTTAGAGGCTGAGCGTTATCTTCTTCTGTTTCTGGCTGAAGTGGACGTCGAACTTGTCGAAGAAGGTCTTGCGTCCGATGAGGATGGGGAATGATACGTCGTCAAGGATGACCTTGACGGGCAGCTTGAACGTGACGGCGCGCTTTCCGTTGCCGATGCGCATGGTGATCTTGGTCTCGGCGCTGCGTACCTTGCCGCCGATGCCGAAGGAAAGCGAGTCTTGAGGTGTGAGGTGGAGGCCCAGCACTTCCGCCACGTCGCGCGGGATCGCGCTGATGTTTGCGCCTGAGTCCAGCAGGCCGATGGTGTCGAAGGCGCAGTCCTTGGTGAGGAACGTCAATGGTATGCTTGGCTGGTACGCGAGGGTTCCGTTCGCGTACTTGACGCGTTTGTAGGGGAAGTCGAATTTCATCAGAAGTAGATTCCCTCGTCCGAGATGTTGACGACCAGCGGTGTCTGGCCTGGATACTTGGCCTGAGCGTCGTCGTAGACGTGTTTTGCAGTGGGTCCGTTGCTGATGACTTTGTCGTCGTGGATGGCGACCCATTGCCCGACGTATCCGCTCAGGTCGAGCTTCAGGAATGACTCGTAATTCTGGTGTATACCCATCTCTCGTCGCTACGGTTTGCGTGTATAAAAAGGTATCGGTGTGCCCGAGAGAAGACTGGTCGCTTCCAAACGCCCGCTTCCGCCCTTACGGTCGAGCGCCAAACACAATCTGCGGAACGTGACAAGGGGGACCTGCCCCCTACGGGGAATGTCACGCCACCAACAATTCAGGCCTGCGCGAGAAGGGCGGAAGCGGTATCGGCGCAACTGCCTACTTCCTCTCAGGGTCGTCCAGCGCCTTGGTGAACCCTGATTCCTTGGAGAGGCGCACGATGCGCGAGCGTGTTCAGCGATGTGGTCCGCAAGCCCTTGGGGAGAGTTGAACTCCCGGCCTGCTGCTTACGAGGCAGCCGCTCTACCACTGAGCTACAAGGGCGTAGCGTGCAAAGAATCGGGAGGTATTATTAAAGTATTGCCCGAAATGCGTGCTCAGATGCCATCCTTACGGGCGAGCATCGATAAGTTGAGAAGTGGGCTGACAAGGGGGTGGTCCCTTACGGGGAGATGTCAGCAGACAACAAGTTGAGTCAATGCGAGCAGGATGGCATCGGCTCCATCCGACATCAAGGCCAGCGAGTCATCACCCGAGGGCCTTCTTGATCTCGTCCATGGACTTGGCTTTCTGGCAGGTCTGGCAGACAGGATGCTGTTTTCCTTTGGCGTCCCGCACATAGGTCCCCATGGGTTTCTGCAGGAAGTTCTCTTCCATCTTCTTTGAGCAGAGTTGGCATTTCATGGCGCAACAGAATCATCGCCTGTTTTTATGTCTGGCGGTCATGGACGTCGAATTAGAGTGTCAGCACCAGGCCAGTCATGTTCTCCGCTGCGCGAGCCGCGATGAATTCCATCACCATCTTAATGTTTTCTGGAAACAAAGATGGTTTTCCGTCGGGCCAGACAAAGCTTATGGATGTCCGAGCAGGACCTGCGAATCGGTCCTTGTTTTGGACTATCTCGCAGGTGATCTGGACCATATCGTCCGCAGCGGATGTGACACGGATGAACTGATCCAAGCCACATACTACTCTATGCTCGAGTCTCAGCCATCCTTTCTTCCTGAATATTTTGTGAAGGGAGAAGATGAATGTGAACAAAAAGGTGATTGAATCAGGGTCTGTGGGATTGATCTTCACAAAGCTGATGCGCGCCTCTGCGAGCTCGCCGAATTTCACCTTCCCCTGACTGCGTGACAGGGACTGCTCTTCGGCATGTATGAGCTTTTTAAGATTGCTTCCGAGAACCGAGTGATTGGATGGGAGAAGTGCTACGCCGATGAATGCGGTCCCAGTGAAGAGTTCGTGCTTGACGAGTTCACGGTAATCATTTTTGCCTTTCTCCGAGAGGCTGAAGCGGCCCGAATCTTGAATGGGTTGGGAATCATGGCCTTGCTGGTCCAAATGTCGCCGAATCGCAGGGTCAAGGTCGCTCGGGTTGTTCGTCGCCGCGTGGAAGAAAGTCCTTCCCGTCCCTGGCTCGCCAAACATAGGACCGAGACCGGAGAACGAACCTGCAGATTGTCCTTTCCAGGTCGCCTTGATCCCTGGCTCGTCCTGCGTCTTGCGCACCTCCCGCGCTGCTTTCGCGGCGTCGGCGACGTACATCTTCCAGGGGTGCTCTGCTCGCTTCGACTCGGCAAGCAGTTTTTGGACGACGAATCCGAATGCGCTTTGCAGGGTCGTGCATACTTTGCGTGTTTCCTGTGCGCCAGGATAATACCTCATCGGTTGGATATCCACGATCCAGTGGGGTCCACCGTTCTGAGGTGCGGTTTTGGATATGGTTCCGTGGGCGATCACGAAGTCGAACCGTTCCGCATTCCCGATGACGCGGTTCATGTTGTACGGTTGCTCTCCTAGGACCTCAGTGTTGTCGGCGACACCATGGATGACCCACACCGTGCTCCCGTCCACGCCGACGTCGACCTTGATATCCATTCCTGTGAGGTGGAACCAGCCTTCGTGTTCGGAGGATTCGTGGCATTTGGGCGTGAAGAATGGCTGGTTCTCGAAGATGCTTTCGAGCGTGGCGCGGATCGCCTTGAATTCGTTCGCTTTGATGTGGACCGCGACTTCCCTGCTGCAGTCCTGGACGTCCATGTGGTCTATCCAGAATGGGCATATTTAATGCTTTCGTCTACACGTTGAACGCCGCGAACGTCAGCGCACCTGCCGCCACGACGGAGGCGCCATACCAGACTTTGCTCCAAGCCAGCACTTTCGCTCCGTCGAACATGCCGAAAGGAAGCAGGTTGAACAGGGCGAGCATGCTGTTGATGAAGAATCCGTAGGATGCCACCTCCAGCCAGAATCCGCTTCCAAGAAAGAGCAGCGCGCCGAATCCGAGCGCGATCACCACGTTCATCAGTGGTCCGGCGACCGCGATCTGTCCCATGCGGATCCTGCCAGGGTTCCCGCGGATCATCACGGCTCCAGGCGCCGCGAACATGAATCCGAAGAAGCTCATCAATAGCGCCAGCAGGAGCATCTGGAAGTTCATGCGGAATTCGGCGAAGCAGCCGAACTTCTGCGCGAAATATTTGTGCGCAAGTTCGTGGAGGATGAATCCGATTCCTGCAGTAAGCGCGGAGAGCAGGACGCTTTTCGCGAAGGCGAAGTCAAGTGATGGCCCTCCGTGCAGGACGATGCCGAATGCGAGGCTGAGGATGCCCCATCCGATGAGGAGTTCCTTGATTTCGGTCTGTGAGTATTTCATGCGAAGTCTCCGAGCCGTCGCTGCGTGCCAAGATAGGCGAGCAGTTTGCTCCCGGTGATGATGCGAGAACAGTCGTAGTTGAAATGTCTTTTGATGTGGTCGCTGACGAATCGGAGCATCTCTTGCCTGGTCGCAAAGGTCTTCGGCGCGCTCTCCATCGCTTTGCGGGTGGCTTCGCGCACCACCCACACGCCCAACGGATGCGTGTAGTCGCTGGTGACCAGGCGGATGACGAATGCGGATGCCTGGATGCGGTCGCTGCGCATCTTCTCAGTCACTGCGATGCGCGCGGCGTAGTATCCTCCGACGGTGTCGGAAGCATAGTCTTTTCGTCCGGCGTAGAATTCGTGGTCGGTCGACCAGTTCAGTTCCGGGTCGTTCCAGTCGGTCTTGCGCAGCATCACTTCGAAGAGTTCGTATGACCACTCAGATGGTATGAGCATGACGAAGTAGTGGTTGCCAAGGTACGATCCGATGTGCAGCCTGCACTCGTCGAGCCGCGGCAGGTCGTGGATGTCGTCGATGACTTGTTTGCCGATGGTGTCGTCCACGGCGGTGATGGCCCATCGGGTGGGGACCATCTTTCGTTTCGTCTTGGTTCCCAGCAGGCCGACGCTCATCAGTTTGGTGAGGGCGTGCTCGTCGACGTTCTTCTCTACGAGGGTTTTGACGGCGTCGGTGGCCTTCAGGTCGGTGTCGCTCACGACGGCTTCGACGTGTCGGTCGACGCGAGGGTTGCTCGTCACTGCGGCGGATTGCAGTCCTACGGCGGGGCCGAACGGTGTTGCTTCGCGGTTGAAGGTGATGCCGAATGTAGGCTTGCGGTCAAGTTTCACGTCCACATCGACTGGTTTGGATGCCATGGCGACGTCCTGCGCGACGTCCTTGAGCCGTTCACTGAATGTCTTGACGTTGCCTTTGACGCGTGAGTTGATGAGTTGCGTGCGGTAGCTGAGGATGGATGGGATGGTGTATCCTTCCTTTGACCACAGGCGCGGGGCGTCGTACTCCGCCGTCACGTTCTCGTTGGAGAGGATGCCGACGTTGACGTTGGGGTATCCGTATCGTCCGATGAAGATGTTGGGGCTCTGCCCTGCGTATTCCTGCTTGCTGTGTTCCGCGCGCGCGGCGTGGCTGTACGTGACGAGGAAGGGGCAGCGTGCGTTCTTGCATCCGCTGGGGTCCATGGCGCCGCAGGTGGGGCAGAGTTTCATGCTATGGCGACGCGATGATGATTCTTAAGTATTGTGGCGAGATGTTGTCTGGTCTCTGATCACCGCAGCGTCTCGGACGTCCTTGGGATGTAGACCTTCGTGTTGACGGGTACTCTGTCAGGATGTCTGACATGGGGATTGGCCTCGATGAGCTCGGCCAGGGAGAAGTCATATTCGCGCTTGAGCGTGGAGAATGTCTCTTTGGGTCCGAGGATGTACTCCACGTGGGTTTCGGTGGTCTTTGGGATGTAGACCTTCGTGTTGACCGGCACGCGGTTCGGGTTGCGGACATGCGGGTTGGCCTCGATGAGCTCGGCCAGGGAGACGTCGTATTCGCGCTTGAGCGTGGCGAATGTCTCTTTGGGTCCGAGGATGTACTCCACGTGGGTTTCGGTGAAGAGCGGCTGCATATCAAACTTCAGACCATAGTCTGCAGGATCCTCCATGATGCGCTGCCTGGCAAGGACTTTGGCGATGTGGGCTCTTCCTTCGCCGCGGATTTTGTCCCAGAAGTCCATGACGTTGATGTCCAGCTCATCCGCTTCGTATTTTCCGGGGTGTTCCTTGGCGTCGGCAAGTCGGGCGGCGTATGCTTTCTCTGCCCTGCGACGCATGCCGTTGAAGCCGCTGTTGTATCCTCCCAGGGCGTAGGCGCGGTCCATCGCAGGGTCGCCTGCGCGGTCAGGGAAAGCCTTGGCGAGATACTCGCCTGCCGCAAAGAACGCGTCTGGCATCATGCGTTCATCGACGGCGAAATTGATCGTGATACCTTCTCCTTCCGCGGTCGCCGTGTCGAACTGTCCGGGGCCTTTGCACTTGGTCGGGCTGACGGCGTCTACGCGTCCTTGGCATTCGACGACAAGGTGCGCGGCGAAGTATTTCTCGGGCCAGTTGTGCACCATTGACGAAACTTCGATGTAGTCTCGGAATCGCGTGAGCCTGCTGAGACCTTCTGCGAGCTCTGCGAGCTCGGTGCGCTTGGGATTCATGATCTTCTTGATCTCTTTGTCGATGAGCTTTTCCAGGCGTGGGTCGTACTGTGTCTGCGGGACGTTGGAGGGTTCGTAGAAGTGCGTGTAGTCTAAGGTGGGGACTGCCTCGGTGGTGTCGGATCCGCTGGGCACGTTTTCGGTGAAGTGCTCCCGCGGAGGCGCGATGTACGCCGCGGTCAGGGCGGCAGCCGTTACCGTAGTCAGAAGGGTTCGCCGTACCAGTCTTCCTAGGTCTGCCATCGAAGTATTCCCTAATAATAACTACTATTCAGTAAGTACGGTCTTTTATATGTATGTTTCTTTAAATAGCACTCAGATTGATGGTTTAAACGTGCCGGCGTACCGGAGTTCCAAACCATTTAAAAGGCTTTCTCTCTTTGCCGCGTGGCCTCTGAGGGAGTCGCGAAAATATTTAAATAAGCCATGAACCACTCCCTATGCACATGTATCAGAATCACGAAAAACTCCCCAACATAGGCCAGGACGGCCAGCGTAAGCTTCTCAAGAGCACCGTGACCATCCTTGGTATAGGCAGTGTCGGCTCGAAGGTTGCCGAATTGATGGTCAGGGCGGGCGTGGGTCTGCGGCTTGTCGATCGGGACCGCGTCTATGAGCAGGACCTCATCAAGCAGGGCGTCTTTGTGCAGGATCACGTCTCGAAGTTCAAGGCCAAGGAAGCGAAGAAGGAGCTTGAGCGTATCAATGCGGCCGTCAAGGTCCGCACGTTCCATGAGGATCTCTCCAAGCAGAACATCTTTCTCATCGATGGGGCCGACATGGTGATCGACTGCTCGAACAATCTGGATATCGCTTCGCTGCTCGCGGCGCATTGCAAGAAGGCGAAGGTTCCTCTGATCACCTGCTTCTACAGCGGGGAGAAGGCCTTCATCTTCCATCAGTCGGCGAAGACCTATGTTGATGCGGTCCGCTCCAAGCTTGAGAAGGAGCTTGCAAAGGATGACGGAGCCTTGGGCGCGACGACGTCGATCTGCGCGTCCATCGTCACGACTGAGGCGTTCAAGGTGCTGCTTGCCAAGCAACCCACGCAAGGCCTTATCACGGTCAACGCGTGGACGCCGTCGATCAAGATCAGTAGGTGAGGATCGTGTGTTCTAGAAGTATCTTCAGGCCGAGCAGGATGAGGACTAAGCCGCCGAATATGCCCGCGCGTGGCGCGATGCGGCTTCTGATGGACGTGCCGACGAGGCTGCCGACAAGCGAGACGATGATCGTCACGACCAGCAGCGTCAACGCCGCGGAGAGCAGTGTCGCCGTGGAGAATGCCAGGCCGATGCCGACAGCAAGCGCGTCGAGGCTGATGACCACGCCGAGCAGCAGGAGCACAAAGATGTGCGTGATGTCGACTGATTTGGTCTTCTTCTCTCGTTGTTGCCACAGCATATGGAGTCCGACGAGCACCAATATGCTTGAGATGACCCAGTGGTCGTAGTTGATGATGACATGCTCAAGCTGGCTTCCGATGAGCCAGCCGAGACTGAGCATGATGGTGTGCGACAATGCGAAGATGAAGGCCATCCTCACCGCGTAGCGCTTGGGCAGCTCGCCGACTGCCGCCGCCGTGATGGACACGGCAAAGACGTCCGCGTTGAGCGCCAGGCTCGCAAGAGCCAGGGTGAGGATGTTCATAAAAAATCAGTGAAGGAACAACGGGACGCAGACCACCGCGACCATGCTCATCAGCTTGATGAGGATGTTGAGGCTCGGTCCCGAGGTGTCCTTGAACGGGTCGCCGACGGTGTCTCCGACGACTGCCGCCTTGTGCGCGTCGCTTCCTTTTCCTCCGAGCTTGCCGCTTTCGATGTATTTCTTGGCGTTGTCCCATGCTCCGCCTGCGTTGGCCATGAAGATGGCGAGCAGCACTCCGGTCACGGTCGCTCCGACGAGCAGGCCTCCGAGCGCGTAGATGCTCCACATGCCCACGGCGACGGGAACGACGATGGCGAGCAGTCCGGGAAGGATCATCTGGTGGAGCGCTCCTTTGGTCGCGATGTCGACGCAGCGGGCGTAGTCTGGTTTGGCTTTGCCTTGCATCAGGCCTTTGATCGTCTTGAATTGGTGGCGGACTTCCTCCACCATCTTCATCGCGGCTTCGCCGACGGCTTTCATCGTCAGGCTGGCGAATACGAACGGCAGCAGCGCTCCGATGAACAATCCGATGAGCACGACGGGCTCGTTGACGTTCAGTGCGATGGATGAGCCGACCTTGGGGTTGGCCTGTTGCATGAAGCTGGTCATCAAGGCAAGGGCGGTGAGCGCCGCGGAGCCGATGGCGAATCCTTTGCCCATAGCCGCGGTGGTGTTGCCGAGCGCGTCGAGCGTGTCGGTGCGTTCGCGCACTTCGTGCGGAAGTCCGCTCATCTCAGCGATGCCGCCTGCGTTGTCCGCGACAGGTCCGTACGCGTCGATGGCGAGCGAGATGCCAAGGGTCGAGAGCATACCTACGCCGGCGAGGGCGATGCCGTAGATTCCTGCGAAGGTGTAGGACATCCAGATGGCGATGCAGATCACGATGATGGGAAGCACGGTTGACATCATGCCGACGGCCATGCCTTCGATGATGACGGTGGCAGGTCCCGTCTTGGATGCGTTCGCGATCTGTTGGGTGGGTTTGTGCTCGTGCGAGGTATAGTAGTCGGTGAACAGGCCGATGAGGATTCCCGTGACGAGTCCTGAGATGATCGCCCAGAAGGGGCCGAGCGTGGCGAACGTGGCCTTCGTGATGAAGAAGGCCCCGATGGCAAGCAGGATGCTTGCGGCCCAAAGGCCGGTGTGCAGTGCGCGTGCGGGATCGCCTTTGGCGCGCACGAAGAAGGTGCCGATGATGCTTGCGACGACGCCTGCCGCGGCGATGAAGAGAGGGTACAGGACGGTCCCTGCGCCGAGCTCGCCGATCATCAGGCCGCCGAGCATCATGGCTGCGATGATGCTTCCGACGAATGATTCGAAGAGATCCGCGCCCATGCCTGCGACGTCTCCGACGTTGTCGCCGACGTTGTCGGCAATCGTGGCTGGATTGCGGGGATCGTCCTCAGGGATGCCTGCTTCTATTTTTCCGACGAGGTCTGCGCCGACGTCGGCGGCCTTGGTATAGATGCCGCCGCCTACGCGCGCGAAGAGAGCGATGGACGATGCGCCGAATCCGAATCCGAAGAGAAGTGACGGATCACGGTGCCACATGAAGAGGAATGAGATGCCCAGCAGTCCAAGGCTCACGACAGTCAGTCCCATGACGGCGCCGCTGGAGAATGCGATCTGCAGGGCGCGCTCAAGCGAGGTGCGGGCCGCGTTGGTGGTGCGGGCATTCGCTTGGGTGGCGATGCGCATGCCGACGTTTCCGGCGATGCTGCTCAAGAGGGCGCCGATCACGAAGACGAGGCCGACCACTCCTCGTGGCTGGATGAAGATGCCAAGGAGGATGGCGACGACGATCACGTACACGGC
>JBDRLR010000052.1:0-3996 GCA_043812855.1 Nanobdellota archaeon
CGTGACTGCTTCGACTACGAACTGTACTGGCAACGAAGCATAGTCGAAGCCTTAATCGGCGCAGTCAAACGACTGTTTGGCGGCCACGTCCGCAGCCGCAATTGGCGAACCCAACGCGCCGAGATAAACTCAAAACTCATCACCTACAACATAGGCGCACAAAAACACCCCATTTGCTAAAGAGCCGGTCACATCGGTTAACTATACCACTCTTTGCCAAGGTCGCTGCCCTGCTCACACCATCCCAAACTCACAGAAGGCAGACATGTCCCCATGAGGGACAACTCCCTTGTCTGCGCGCTTCTGGGTGGTTCGTGCTTGCCCGCAACGGCAGCAACCACCTTGCGACCCCCCTGGGGTGTGTAGAACATCTCTCTCCCAACGTCGTTCCGCACTGCTCGCGTCGTCTTCGCCTCTTGATTGGCGACATCTCCCCGACTGGGGCCTCCCCCTTGTCGCCGCTCACCAACCCAGTCTTACGCTCACCCCCATGTGCGGAACTGAGATTTTCTACACAGCCACCCCAATCAACAACCTTTAAAAAGGGCTTGGGGTTCCTGGGATGGTCGAGATGTGGGCGACGGCTTGCCTGAATCGACCTTGGAGTGCAACAACGGAGGCCAACTATGGGATATCTCAAATATGTACGGGCAGCCTGGAAGAACCCGAAGAAGAACCTAGGCGACATCTGGAAAGAACGACTCATGACGATGCGACGCGAACCGGTCACGGTCCGCATCGACCGACCCACACGCATCGATAGGGCACGATCGCTTGGCTACAAGGCCAAGGAAGGCTATATTGTGATCCGCCAGCGCGTGACGCGCGGCGGAAAGCAGCGGCCCGACATCAAAGGCGGACGCCGCTCAGCGCACTCAGGACAACGGCTTGCGCTACGCAAGAACTACCAGCAGCTGTGCGAAGGACGCGCCGCCAAAAAGTACCCCAACTGCGAAGTGCTGAATTCCTACTGGGTCGCCGAAGACGGCATGCGCATCTGGTACGAAATCATCATGGTCGACCGCTCGCATCCTGCCGTGAAGAAGGACCCACGGATCGCGTGGATCTCAGGGAAGGTCGACCGACCCAACCGCGGCCTGACATCAGCCGGCCGGAAGTCACGATCGCTGCGCGGCAAAGGCAAGGGATACGAGAAGGTACGACCCAGCCGCGGCGCGAACAAACGACTGCACTGAAGGAGCGGCCACACTCTTTCCATTCCTTTTTCTCTCATTTTTCTCATGACATCACTCAGAGATATCCGCGACTGATACTGCAACGAAATGAGAAGCACTATGCAAAATGAGAGGAAAAGAAGAACGTGAGAAGAAGAAAGCGAGAAGAAAAAAAGTGAAAAGGAATCCGCTCAGCGGGCGCACATGACGCGCTGAGTCCGCCAGCCCTGAGCCTGACTGTCTCCAGCGAATGGTTCGCCGATGCTCGAGCTGTTGAAGACACTGCACGGCACAGGATCAGGCGTCAGGTCAATGAGCTGACCACACCCAAATTCCTCATCCTCAACGACAAGGTCCTGCAACGCGCCCGTACACGAGCCATCCGCAGACGCGTAGAATTCAGTCTGCGAACGAGACGAGATGTACACGCACCGGTTGAATCCCGCCTGCCGACAGACCGCCATGCCTGACTTCCCCTCATCCTGGACGTCCACGCTGACCTGATCGAACGCCTCAATCTGCTCGTACGGCACGTGCAGCTGCTCTAACGTCGCGGACGATGGACCACCCTGGACCGACGCGGTCGCACGCAGACCCACATCCAAGCCCTGCAACGGCGTGGAATCGAACTGCCATGCGCAGATGCGCGCAACGGTATCCTGGTTGGTGTTCATGTGGTCACTGAGGATGTAGAAGTCCACGCTCTTCGCCTCATTGTTGACTGTGACGCCACGAATACGGACGGGCGCGAAGAAGATACCGTCGCCGACCTGATCCCACTCGCCGACCCGGAGCTCGTCGGTGAGCTCGCTATTGACAGTGAACTTGACCGTCCCCTTCTTCCCGTCCGCTCCCGCATGAATAAAGACAGCGGTCACCTCGTACGCAAAGTCAGGAGACTCATACAACGCGGTCTCTCCCTCAGCGAGAGTACTCCGCACGTACATTCTGCCCTGGACGGTACCCGTCGGATAGATAACCGGACTCGTCGAATGATCCACCAGAAGAGAGAAGCCCAGCCCGCACTCGTCCATCCACAAATTGCTCTCGGCAACAGTCGTGACCCTCCCCGGATCGCCATCGACATCCGTGAGCACCATAATCTGGATCGAATCCTCGCTCGGCAGCACCTGAGCGCACAGACCTGGCTCGATGCACCCGTTCAGGCACAGGTTGCAGCCAAGTCCTCCACCGACCACGACGCACGCCGAAGAGGCTGTTCCCTGATTCTCGCAGCGCCTTTGTGTCACCGTCGTGCATGACTCATTCTCCTCATTGCAGAACGGCGTGCTGACAATTTTTGGACAATCCGCATCAGAGTAGCACGCGACCGTGCTTGCGCCGCCACCATCACCGCCATCACCCGGGGCAGCAATGACCGCCTTCATCGCCTGACCGTACATCGATCCCGACGACGCCATGATGACACCGACAATCGCGACGACACCCACAACGGCGACGATCGCCATCAAGAAATGCTGATGCATACTGTCTTCCATGAATAACACCTCACAATGTGAAGCTGCCCGGGAAACCAAGCTATATAAAGATTACGATTCGGGCTTCTGGGGGGCTATAACTGGCGCCTGGCGATGCCGTGCTGCGAGCACAATCCGCCATTCTCTTGAGCGATGCCGCGCTGCGAACGCGCCACCACACTCTCGAGGGTCGACATGTCCCCGGATGGGGCAACCCCCTTGTCGACTCAATTCAGGATTATCTGGTGTTCGCCCGTAAGCGCGGCATCGCCGGGTGTAGATAAGGAAGAACGAAAAGAGACAAGAAAGAAAAGGACAAAAAGAAAGAGAAAGAACAGGAAGAAAGAACACCTATGCCTACTTGGCAACGAAGAGGGCGTGCTTCTCCTTGCCACCGATCTCGGCGAGGATCCGTCTGACGATAATCTTCTGCGGATCAGGCATGAGCTTGACACGCTTTCGAAGGTCATCGAATGACTTGAACGGATCCCCCTTGCGCTCCTCGACGATCTCCCACATGTGCTTCTTGCCAAGACCAGGCAAGAGCTCCAACGTGTGCATTCTCGTAGAGAGCGGCTGGGCAGTATTGAAGAACTCGACGAACCTGTCCTGATGATCGAGGACGAGCTGGCTGACGACATGCTCAAGCTCCGCCGTTGCGGTCTGCGTCAACTTCTCAGCGTCGATCTTGCCATTGATATGATGGACCTTATCGCGCTTCTGGTCACCGATGTAGACCTCCTCATACGGCTGCAAGAAGATGCCCTTCTTGGGCACGACCTCGAGGATTGTGAAATTCAGCTTGCCGATGACCTGCGCTATGGCAGTCTTGAGATGGATAGGGCGCGTATCAGACCTGTAGCCGTTCGGCAAGAAGTCCAACACCACTGCAATCTCTTCTTTTGCCATCGTGTCCACCTAGCCATATCGAACAACATCCACCCCTGCTACCGCTAGCGGCCGAATCTTTATATATTTTGCGGCAGATTCCGAGACTGCGATCGCCACGCAACGCACCCTATTCTTGTGGAATGCCGTCCTTAAGGGCGAGCATATTCTGGTGAGCGTGGCGCGTCGACAAGGGGGTTGTCCCTCACGGGGACATGTCGACCTTACGACCTTGCTGTTGAATGCTCGCAGGACTGCATCCTGTGGATGTCTCGTAAGGCCAGCGCACCAAAAAACATGAAGAACTCTACTTTCTATACCCAGCGCAGACTTCCGCGATCTTCTTGAGCATATCCGCAGCGACAGTAAGCGGATACTGCTGCAGGATGGACTTGACTTCCGTGGCGTTGCGCGGCAAGATGTCCAGGATCTTATCGATATGCTCAGGCTTGAGC
>JBDRLR010000053.1:0-3364 GCA_043812855.1 Nanobdellota archaeon
GCCCTACGACCGATACCTCCACTTCGAGCAGTACATGCGCCCATTCTTCGAAGAGATCTACGCCATGCAGAAGCAGAGCGGAAAGGCCGTGACTCCATCCGAATTCATCCGCATGCTCGGAGAGAAGGTCACGGACAAGAGCAGCATCCTGCACTGGTGCGCCCGAAACGACATCCCTGTGTTCTGCCCCGCGCTCGTCGACGGAAGCATCGGGGACCTGTGGCACTTCCACCACCAGCAGAAGAAGGACTTCGCACTCGACCTCATCGCAGACCACAGCAAACTGATACAGTTCGTGCTCGCCGCCGAGAAGACAGGGGCAGTCATCCTCGGCGGAGGGGTGTCCAAACACTACGTGCTCAACGCCAACATCTTCCGGGACGGACTTGACTACGCCGTGTACCTGACGACCGCCGCCGAATACGACGCGAGCGACTCCGGAGGGAACACCCAGGAAGCGATGAGCTGGAACAAGGTGAACCCCGCAGGACAACATGTCAAGGTCGTATGCGACGCAAGCATCACTTTTCCTTTGGTTGTCGCAGGGAGCTTCGCGAAGAAGTAGACCACACAGCCAAGAGTCAATGTGTCGCTGCCCTTACGGGCGAGCGTCAGCAATGGCAAGCAGGGCAGCAGCGCGCGATGCCTTGACGACGCGGAACGCAGCGCGTCGAAAGCAAGCTTTTTAAAGAGATGACTGCTCATCACGGACATTCCGGGGCTGTAGTGTAGACTGGTATCACTGGCGGTTCGGGGCCGCCCGACCGGGGTTCAAATCCTCGCAGCCCCACCATACACTCCTGTAGTTGGCGCTATGCGCCTGAACTATTTACAGAGCGTGGGGCTGGCGAGGATTGAAAATCTCGGATTTTCATCATCCTCGCAACCCCCACTTCTTTTTATACTTCGTCAGATTCTCAGCTCTCATGCACTGGATAGCCATCAGCGGAAGCTGGCGAAGGACAAACGCCGCAGTCGAGCAGGACGTCAGACAATCTGTGCGAGACATCATGGCACTCATGGATGGAATCATCACCGGCGGAGCACTGGGAGCCGACTATTTCGCAACGGACGAGGCAATGCTCATCGACGCACATGCTGAACGCATCCGCGTGCATCTGCCCACACCATTACCCATCTACGCAGCACACCTCTACGCACGCGCCAATGAGGGGGCGATCACGCATTCGCAGGCAGAAGAAGTCATCGCCCAGCTCACCGAATTGCAGAGACGTAACAAGAGCGCACTCATCGAACATCAAGAGAAAGTCATCGACAAGAAATCCTATTTCGACAGGAACACCGATATCGTGAACGCTGCCGACGCACTGTACGCATTCCAAGTCAACAACAGCGAAGGAGTCCAGGATACAATCACCAAAGCGCAGCAAAAAGGAATTCCTGTGCACATCCACACATACACCATCCAATAGAACCCTGCACCCTTACTCTGCGCCTCACTTGGATTGAAGCTTCGGATCCAGAGGCTGCGCAGGCACCTGATCCTGAGAAGGCGCAAGTGCGACCTGACCATCACCTGGTCGCTGTGGAGGCTTGGCAGGAGGCGACGCCTCAGCAGGCTGGGCACGCTTGACGCTAAGGTGCGCATCGACCACGTCAGGCAGCCACCCCGTCCTGAGCAATCGTTCGCGGATCTGATCATCAGAGAACCCCGAACCACGCGTAGCTTCAATATACTGGCCGAGCTCATCGAGACCCTCAGCGGCAGTCTGACCATGATGGAACTTGCCGAACGCGATGAGGCCAAGGATCAAGGCGACCAACATACCTATCGTCAACCAATGCACGAACCCAATATACTGCACCGACTCGACCTCAGACAACTCAGTGTCCTGAACGCCGACGCCATCAGACTGGCCGGACACCTGCGGGTCCGACTCACTGTCGGCGCCCATAACTCCGACGCCATCGTCCACGAACTCTTCAATCTGAACATCATCACTGGAATCCGACTCTGTTGATGACGACGAATTCGATGACGAGTTCGTCTGATTGCGACGGAAGAACAGACCACCGCCACCACCACCGCCCCCTCCGCCACCACCACCGCCCCCTGACGGGACTGTGCAGGACTGTGACTCAGAAGGCTTCTCAGAGAGATTGCCGCACACATTCACATCCACGCAAGACCTCGACTGCGTGCCGGTGCACGAGCTCCAGTCGGTGCACGACCAGACCGGGACGCAAGTGCACGACTGCCACTCGACCGGCTTCTGCGTGCCGCACGCATTCGCGTTCGTACAGGTTCGCGACTGATTGCCCGCATTGCAGACCGTCCATGGAGTGCAGGACCATGGTTCGCAGATCGGCGGCGGCAGCTCAGGAATGTCCTTGTTGAGCTTGAGAACTACCCAATCATACGAGGAAGAAGGGGAAGCATAATATGGACTGGTGCCTGCGACAAAGACGCCGTCAGCAGAGACTGCCATGCCATGCAGATTATCGTACCACCAGCCAAGATAATTGCTCCATTCATACGACCAGACAAGAGAACCCTCGTGGTCCAGCTTCTTGACCACCCAATCATTCCCTGACGAAGTAGTCACTACATCATAGACGACACCACCAACATAGATCCCCGTAGCATCGACCTCGAGGAATCTCGCTTCATCCTTGCGGTCATCACTATAATTACCGTTCGAATAGTTGTACGACCACACCATAGAACCATCAAGAGCGATCTTCTGAACAACCCAGTCGAAACCAGAGGAATCACTTGATACGTCATGACCAAAGCCAGAGATATACACGCCGTCGGAGCCAAGCTTGAGGTCGCTGAGCTCATCATCGTATGCACCCACGCTCGTCCAGTTGTATGACCACAGAAGTTCGCCATCGAAGCTCAACTTCTGGACAACCCAGTCAGAGGCGGAATCACCCGAAGTCACATTCGTGGCGACCCACCCAACGTAGACGCCATCAGGACCAATCACCATGCGGCGGCTTGAGTTCGCATCGAAACTCGAATATGACCAGAGCAACGCACCAGTGACCGCGTCCAACTTCTGGACGAAACGATCTTTGGCCACGAACACCGCACCTGATCCGACCGCGATGGCGCCGAAATGCTGCTCACTCAGATAATCAAACGATTGATTATACGAATAGTTGTACGTCCAAAGAAGAGACCCATCAGGATCCAACTTCTGAACCGTCAAATGCTCATAGACATCATATCCATCGCGCGCCCAGCCCAGGACATATACCCCCTCAGTATCCTCGGCCAACTCAATAGGCTGCTCCATGACCTGCCCCGCACCCACACCAGGCATGAAAAAAGACCAAAGAGGCACACCAGTCAAGGGGTCCAACTTCTCGATGACACCATCATACCCTGAACCAA
>JBDRLR010000054.1:0-3410 GCA_043812855.1 Nanobdellota archaeon
GACCGTCCTGATGATCGCCGCAGGCATCATCTTCATCCCCTGGCACATCCACCAGATGGTCAAAGAAGGATCCCTGAGCCGCAAACGCAAAGTCCCCTGCCCCCAATGCGGACTTCTCTACCACGACCACGACGCATCCCACTGCAAGGCATGCGGGCACGTCATCTACCAAGAATTCGAAGGGGAATAGTCCTACGCTCCGCGGCCGGGCCTTGCCATGAATTTGCTGCGGGATGGCGCGTCAAGGCGCTCAATGGCGTACCTGAGCATGGTCCTCGGCATTGTCGTGGCGTGTTTGTTCAGGAATCCCTTGAGCACCTTCTCATCCTTCTTGCCGACTTCCCTCAGCATCCATCCGCAGGCCTTATGGATGAGGTCGTGCTTGTCTTCGAGTAGGATCTCTGATATCTTGAGCGTGTCATCGAACTGAGAATTCCTGATGAAGGTGTAAGTGCTGACGACCGCGATGCGCCGCTCCCAAAGATTCGACGATCTTGCCATCTTGAACAGCAATCCGCGAGGGCGATCCAGCAGAAAGGCACCCACGATGGACGGCGCCGTCAAGTCCACGATGTCCCAATTATTAATGCCCTTGATGTTGCGGATGTAGAAATCGAACACTTCTTCGCGTCGGATTCTGTCCGCCTTCTTGAACTTCTCCACCAGGATCAAGGCGCCGGTAAGCCGATGCTCATGCACCTTGCTTGCCAACAGCCAGGCAACCTCGTCCAAGGAGATGTCCATGAACTGACTGGCCACCTTGCGCTGGTCAGGCACAGCGACTCCGATGAAGACGTCCCCCTCGCCGTACTGGCCCTTGCCCGTCTTGAAGAAACTCAAGAGGATCGCCACCTTCTCGGGGCGCGCCACATCTTCAAGGGCCCTGATGATATCATCCATACTCGTAGGCACCGCTTGGGCCATAAAAATCTGCCGTACCGCGTGTGTAGAACATTCAGGTTGCTGCCCTTATGGGTGAGAACCTTTCATGGTATGGTATTGCCGACAAGGGGGTTGTCCCTGCACCCTTTAGGAATGGTGCATCGAAACAGGAGGGACGTGAAGTCCCTCGTCGTGGCCTTGGTGCGTGAAGAGTGCCACGGTGTGGGCTTGCAGGCGTAGACTGCAACCCACCTCGGTCTCAACGGACGAAACCGTTGACGGGGAGATGTCGGCTAATCATGGGTTGAGGTCGTTCGAGCAGGGCAGCAACCGCACTGAATCGGAATATTCTATATTCCACACACTCTACCGTACCACAATATTTAAAACATGAACATGCGGAGAAGAAGCGATGGACGCTTCCATGACATTCTTCCTGACCGCATTCTCCGCGCTATTCACCATCATGAACCCATTCAGCGCGGCAAGCATCTATCTAGGCATCACGAGAGGAGACACGAGGAAACAGCGCTTCGTCATGGCCCGTAAAGCATGCGTGCTCTCCGCAATAATCCTGATCTGCTTCGCGCTCATCGGCACCTACATCCTCAAATTCTTCGGCATCACCATCCCCGCCTTTCGCATCGCGGGAGGCATCCTCATCGGCGCGCTCGGCTACTCTATGATGCGGACCAAACGCGAACGCCTACGGCCAGGAACAGAGACCGAAGAAGCCGAAGAAAAAGATGACGTCTCCGTCATCCCGCTCGCCATCCCCCTGCTCGCAGGACCCGGAGCCATGACGACGACCATCGTGCTCAGTTCGCAGAACCCCGGCTTCTTTGGCGTTGGCACCTTGCTTCTCGCCATCCTGGTGGTGTGCATCATCTCATACTTCGTCATCTCCCGAGCGGACACCCTCAGCAAGCACCTGAGCCAGACCGGTCAGAACATCATCGAACGAGTCATGGGACTCATCGTGATGGTCGTCGGCGTCCAATTCATCATCGACGGCATGAGCGGCGTGATGACCCTGTGGGGCCTGCTCTAGATCGAGACGAAATCCTTCTCGAGATACGTGATCGAGATCGGCTGCTTGTAGAACCTGCGGACCAATTCCTGCGGAGTATACGTCGTTCCTGTCGCGTACATCCTGCGAAGAAAAACCCCTGTCTTCGGGTTGGTCCACCACATGGCGCCGAAGCGCTTCCTCAGATTCGCTCGATGCTGCGCCTCCAAGAGCCACGCAAGGCAATAATCCGCCGCGTAGAAACCGCTGTCGAGATCCAGAAGATAATTCACCTGATCGTACTTCACCATCGTCGCCTCACCGAGGATGCGCTGGTACATCTGCGCGCGGGAGGCATACATCTTCTGTGTCGGCTCGAAACGATCATCGAGGACACGCAGATCCTTGGTGTACAGCTTGATCTCATAGATGAGCTTGGCAGCGTACCTGCGGATGAACATCAACTTCTGGAAGAGCTCGAAGCGAACAAGCTCGTCCGCCTGCTTCCCCTCGAGGCCGACGGCCCACGACAACCAATGCTCATCATGGATGAGATACTCGAAAAGATAGGCGAACGACTCCGTGATGGCATTGTCACCAAGATACTGGAACTCATACCTCAGTCCCGCAGGCATATTGGCATAGTGCTCCGCATGGCCCGACTCGTGAAGGATGGTATCATAATCCCCTGGGCCGCCGCTGGGCTTGACGACCAACCGCACGTCGCTTGGCACCTTGATCGGGTAGCAGAAGGCCCTCGCCCTCTTGTTGGGACGGTCCGAGACATCGAGGCGGATATTCTTCTGCCGATCGATATGGAAACCCATGCCTGCCAAGGTCGACTTGAGGGTCGGGACCAGCTTCTCCTTGGGGAAATAGGAGTCGAAATCATGGCCCCGCATCATGAATGAGACATCGTGCTGCCTGGCAACCTTCGGGGAGACGTTGATCCTCTTGAGGCGCGCATACAGGCTCTTCCGGTATTCATTCTTGGTGTCCACCAGCACCTCTCTGAGCTGATCAGCCAAGGCCAGAAGGTCAGTGTCCTTTGCGGTCTGGCAATACACGAAATAATTGTCGAATCCCTTCTCCTCGATCATGGCATCGATGCGCTTCATCTGCTCCTCAGTCATCGCGAGGAGCTTGCGCCGGATCGGGACCGTGGCCGCAGTCAGCTTCGAGCGCTTGGCATGGCTCGGCAGATTCATCATGACGTTCGGGACGTTCATGTACGGCACCCGCTTGCCTTCGAAACGCACAGAGGCCTTGGACGCGAAGTTCTCCGCTCGATCGGACAGATGCACGACCTTTCGCTCCATGATGCCCGCATGGATGCTGAAATACATCATGTTGAGCCGCCTTCGACGCAAGGGATCCTGCTCGGTCTCCCTCTCCTTGACGATGATGGCCAACGTGTCCTCGCAGAACAGGTCCGCGAAACGCTCCACCACCTTCTTGGTGTCGATCTCCTGCTTGAGGCCGACGAGCTGAGGATAGACCTCCCTTGAGATCGCCAGAT
>JBDRLR010000055.1:0-2692 GCA_043812855.1 Nanobdellota archaeon
GGCGCTTCGGATGAAGCTTGCGGCTCGCCAGCGTACCTCGGCGGAGTTCTCGCAAGGCTCGTACATGCGGCTGAACACCACATTGCCTTCTGGAAGGAGCGAGAGGTAGCCAAGACCATTGAGCAGGTCGTCGGGGAAGTAGCAGCCGTCGGCCGAGTAGCTGAGGCTCGACATGCTTGGCCCAAGGGTGGCGCGGACCATGGTGATCTTGGCGTTGGCAAGTGCGTTCCGTGGGTCGTCGACAGGCGCATACGTCTTGTTCGCGCTGCTCAGGTATTGGACGCCGACAAGAAGGCCAGCATTGACGATGAGCGCGAGAACCAGGATGGTGGGCCAAGTCTTGCCTTTCTTAAAGAGCAAGAATGGATAGGTGAGCAGGCACAAGAAGATGTATCCTGGATAGACGAACTGGATTGAGTTGCTCTCGGTGGCTTCAGTGAGGGTGAGGATGAGCGCCATGCTTGAGAGGATGATGAGTATGGGGAGAAGCAGCGGATCGCCACGCTTCTTTCCGGCGTGCTTGAAGGCTGTCTTCATCGTCGGCCACAGAAAGAATGCTCCGATGCCGATGAAGAGGAGAATGTATACGATGCCTGAGAGCGATGCGTTTGGCAGAAGGAGGCTCCTGCTCAGCGTCGTGCTCTTGAGATTGAGCCATGCGGGGAAGAGTATCCATAGGTTGTGCTTGTGCGCTCCTGACGAGAAGAGGAGAAAGGACAGCGCTCCGGGCGCAAGGACAAGTCCGTTGCGAAGCGCCGCTGCGAAGTCTCTTCCGCGTATCCAGATCATCAGACTGTACCCAGCGTACGCGAAGCAGCAGGCGATGAAGAATGGCACCTTGGCGAGCGCCATGCCGGTGAGGATGATGGTCTCGAGGATGAGGCTTCGCTTCTTGATGCGTATCGCCAAGAAGAGAGCGACCACATACAGTATGCCGAGGCCGTAGCTTCCCATGAATGTGAGGCGGTAGAGGATGGCAGGCGAGTCCTGTACGACGGGAAGGGAGATGCCGATGAGTTTCTGCATTGCGATGAAGAGTTCTCGTATCGGGACGCTCAGCGTGGAGAACAGCATCAGGCACATGAAGAGTGTCCTGCGCCATGCGCCTCGCATGGCTCGTGAGATCTCATAGATGAGGATTATGAAGAGGGCGATCATCCACAATGGGATGCTGCGGTAGATGAGCAGCATGGTGTCCTGCCCGAAGGAGTGCGTGAGCTGCTGTGCGATGATCGGGTATGCGAAGTGGTATCTGATGTCCTTGCCGAGGTACGCGTAGTCTTCGACAGGGTACATCGTGTCCAGGGATGATGCGATGTGCATCTCGTAGGTGGGATGATTGGAGTCCATGACGTAGACTCCGTCCGCGGAATAGTAGATGTTGTCCGCAGTAACCAGTGCGCAGACGAAGAAGAGGATCACAGCGACGACAAGCATACCATCTTTGGGCTTGGTGACGCGCCAAGAGACGCGACGTGCCAAAAGGACCGCGCCGATGCCTGCGGCGATCCACACGGAGACGAAATCTGGGATCGGTCTCGACCTGATCATGAAGAACACGATGGAGTTCATAGCTACACCAAGCAGCCACGCGACCGCGAACCGACCGGGAAGAGACCATGATGCCGTGGATGGGATGCGCTTGATGATGCCAAGGCCAGCCACGACGAGCAGGGCCATGTAGGCGTACAGCTTGATCGCTTCAGTCAGATTGGTGTGAGCGCTCGTCGCGACCATGGCGATAATGACCGCGCACACGAACGATACCAGCGACCATCTGATTTCTCGGCTCAATGTTACCTCGAGGCCAGCGACTTCTTCATGCGCATCGAGAAGGACATGGTGCGTTTGATGAATCTCCACTTGGCGGACAGGCTGACGTTCCAGTTGGACGTGCCGTGGAGACGCTTGGTGAACAGGACGGGGAATCGGACGACAGGCATCTTTCTCGATTTGAAGATGTAGTAGACGTACAGGTCGAATGCGAAGTCCGACGGCGCTTGCTCGATCATCTTGATCTGGTTCCGATGGAACATGTTGGGCTGCGCGTTAATGTCCCAGAGCGTCTTGCCGAGCAGAATCGTCTCGAACGCAGCCATCCCTATAGTGAAGAAGACGTCGGCGATGGGCCTTCCTTTCCGTTTTCCCTTGACGAGGCACTCCTTCTTGTCCGCACGCGCGGTGATGAGCCGGTACGCGGTGAGCGTGTCCTTGGGGTCCGTCTGCATGTCCGCGTGGGTCCAGCAGACGAATTCTCCTTTCGCGGTCTTGAGTCCTTCACGGATGGACACGCCGTATCCTCTCTTGCTGATGAATAGGGGCTTGATGAATGGGTGTGTTTTTGCAAGTCGACGAAGGACGCCGCGTGTGTCGTCGCGCGAACCGCCGTCTTCGACGAAGATGACTTCGATAGGGATCCTGCGGTTGATCGCGGCGTATGATTTCGCGACGTGCTCGACGTTCTTCTCCTCGTTGCGCACAGGCAGGATGACTGAGTACGCAGGGTTCATCGCATCCCTCGAAGATAGGTGTCCCACAGTGTCGCTTCGCGACCATTGATGCCGATATCCGCGAGCTTGCGGTGTTTGTGGAAGTGGGCGATCCTATCGAATTCGTGGAACTCGGCCGGCGTGCCCCATCCGACATAGAGGTCGACGTCGAAGATGATGCTCTTCTCGCCGAGCATCTTCAT
>JBDRLR010000056.1:0-2482 GCA_043812855.1 Nanobdellota archaeon
AGGAGGGCAAACGACAGAGAACGCCACGACAAGGACCACTCCACGAAATTCCAGTCGCCAAAGCGCAAAAGCGGCTCGATGACGACCGGAAACCGGGACCAATAGAGAGCGACCGCGCCTATCACGAGAGCCAGCAACAAGAGGCCATCCTTGGCAAGATTGAGCCAGCGTACCTTGGGCAAGAAGGCCACCCTCCAGGCAGCATACAACGCATAGAGGAACCAGAACGCCACGAAACTGGGACGATGGACGAACGCCAAGAGCAATGCCGAGGCCAGCAAGGGAAGATGATACCAATCATACTCCTCAGCCACCATGAAGAAGAGGCACAGCAGACACAGCACGCTGCCGAGGACCGCATCGATATGAAAATCAAGGAAGACCCTCAGATGCAGAAGCGAAACGGCGAAGAAGAAGACCGACCACGTAGCCGCAGGACGACCGAAGACCCTGCGCGCGTACACGAACACGAGGGCGCCGGCGATGAGCTCAAAGAACACGTACAGATACTTGAGGATCTCCTCAGAGGAAAAGCCAAGCCACAGCAAACCGCTGGTGACCGTGTAGAGGCCAGGGTCATAGCCAAGCTGCACCCACGTATCGACGTCCCCTCGATAGTATGACTCCATGACGAACTTCTGGACGGCGAAGTTCTCCGAGAAAGGGAGGGAAGAAGACAGAAACGGGATCACCCTCAAAGCCACCAACACGCCCAGAGCAAGAAAGAAGACCCATCTTGGCACCGACACCCGCTGAAACGACACCAGCCACACGCCGCCGGCCGCGACCAAGACGGCAAGGACCCACGAGACGACCATCAACCAGCCCAGGGAAAGCAGGTGAGCAGCCACAGCCAGGGCGACAAAGAACAAGATAAGCAAAGCATAATACCTGTCAGCGACCACCCTTGACCAGCGCATGGCCCGCACTAGACCGCTGGTATTCAAATATGTTGCGCTCACTTCTCGAACTTGAGCTTGGTGCCCTTGGGCTTCACCGGTCCCTTGAAGAAGAACAGGAACACCAGTGCAGCCACCGCAAGACCCGAAAAGGCCAGCAGGAACCAGAAGCCCGACTTGGAAGGCGGGCTCTCATCGGCGAAGAAGTCCTCATCAGACCCCGCATCATCGCCTGCATCAGTCGTATCGGCCACGACATCGAGTGTGTCGTCACCCTGAGCGACCACGTCCTGAGCGTCATCAACCGCGACAGGTTCCTCACTGTGCGCACCCACCTTCTCAGCGATCATGAAGACGCTGAAACCAGGCGTGCCAGCCTTGAAGTAGACGTTGTCCGCATCCTGCGATGAGACGCTCGTCGAGAGCTCCTCCCACGAACCGAGGACATAGCGGAAGAGCGCGACATCATCCTTGCGGACATTGTTCGCCGAAAGCCACGACTTCTCGACCTTGAACTTCATGGAAGCATCCTTGATATTGTCATCATCCAAGTTAGTCTTGGTAATCTCCATGTACTTGTAGACATTCGAGGACTTGGACTTGGAGGTGGAACCAGGGCGGTCACTATGCGCTACGACCTTGAGCGTGACCTGCGTGGTGGCCTCATTGACATTGACATCCACCTCAGTAATCGGTATGGCGTCGCTAGATATCCTCATCGTGGCTCCTGTGGACGGAGTCACCTGGGCGAAGACCTGCGTCTTGGATGAACTGGTGCCTGGAGAGACGGTCGTCGTGCCGCCACCGCCACCACCGCCACTGCTTCCGCCGTCTCCGGCATTGACATCGACGCTGAAACTGATCGCCGCGGAGCTTCCCATCGCGTTGCCATTGGTATCATTGCACCGGACATAGAGCGTCACGGCCTGATCGGTCGAATATGTGATGTTGCTGGCGTGATACTGCGCGCCAGTATTCGTGAAGACATCGGACAGACTACCGTACGCAGCGTCCGAATCATCATATCGACAGGTCGCGTTCTCGTTCGTGTAGGCATAGACCGTCACCGCGACTGAACTTGCTGACGTCGACTGCGTGCTCGATGGACCCTTGGAATTGACCGTCGGCGCCGTTCCGTCAGAGATGTTGAAGGTCGTGTTCCCCAAGGTCGAGGATCCCCCCATGTCCGAGCACAAGACGTTGAAATTGTACGCCCCCTCCGCCTTCTGGAAGCTGAGCAGGAAGTTGTAGGTGTACGATGTCGTGGAGTTCGCGTTGCCTGCAGTCAGCGTACCATTCGCTCGACCTGATCCACCGCTGGCATTCGTCAGATTCCACGAACAGAACGTCGAGGCAGGAGAGGACTCCGTGACGTTGAAGGACACGTTGAAGACACTATTCGTGACGACAGAACCGTTGCTTGGAGCGTTCACCGCAACGACCGGCGCGGTCGTGTCATTGACCGTCACATTGAACCAGATCGTCGAGTTCTCATTGCCATGCGTGTCATTCGCCTGCAGACGCAACTGCAGATAGCCCGCGTTCGCCGAGAGGACCGTGTACGAAAGGTTCGCCTGGATACC
>JBDRLR010000057.1:0-8298 GCA_043812855.1 Nanobdellota archaeon
CCGTTTCGACGACCGTCGGTGAGCGTGATCGCCTCGGCATCACGCACCAACTGATGCGCATCGACCAGTACGGGGAACCCCTGGACGCCATCAGCATCTCAATGCAGGACGGCCAGCCGACCATAACAGGAATGGAGACGATGTATGGCGCGATCAGCGAAGACACAGGCACCCACACCCTCGTCGGCATCATCGAAGGCCAAGAAGTCTACCGCGTGCCATTCAAGACGACCAGCACCAAAGTGACCGACGATTTCAGCCATGAGGAAGGCATCATCGGCACCGTCGCGGAAGAACCGCTCCAGCAGATACAAGTCATGGTGCCTTCCGTGCACGTCGACACCATCATGATCAAGGATGTCACCGGAAGAACCGTAAGCAGATCAAAGGTGATAGACATCCCTCAACTGATCGAATAGCAGGAATAAGTTCACTTCTTCTCGTCCTGGATGATCCCGAAACCGATGAGGCGAAACCGCGTACCGATACGGCGAGAGATCGTCACCCTGGCGCCAAGCTGCGCGCAGATGGGCAGCTTGAGCTTGCCACGGCACATGTTCTTGCCGATATCCTGCACGAACATGACTGTCGCGGAAGAATTCACGTTGAGCATCAGGATCTCGTTGACCTTGATCTGATCCACTTTGAGATCCTCCTGCGCGCCTACGACACGCTCGAGCAGATGAGTCTCGAGCTGAAGCGACTGCCATACCGGCGGAAGCTTTCCAGGCAGGCCCACCATGTGCCCTCCAAGCGCGTCGCTCTTGACGATACTAGGATCAAGGCCAGTCATGATCGCCACCGTTCCGCCAGGACCGATACGATCAGTCTTCTGACCACCCGTCATCGTGCTTCGGATCTTGGTTATGAGCGGCTTGGTCTTGAGCTGGTTTGCCTCCTCATACACCTTACCAGGCCTGATCTCGACCTCATCACCCACCCTGAGGACACCTTGCTTGAGCGCGCCGCCAAGGACGCCGCCGACCAGCTTGTCAGGAGTGATCCCTGGCTTGTTGACATCAAAGCTTCGGGCGATGAACATCAGAGGATCCTTGTCCTCGTCAGCGAAGGGAATCGGAATCGTGTCCACGATCGTTCGGAGCAGCACGTCCGTGTTGACTCGGTGCTGGGCCGAGATCGGAACGATAGGCGCATGCTCGAACTTCGTGCCCTTGAGGAACTCTTTGATCTGTCCATAGTTGCGTACCGCACGCTCCCTGGAGACGAGGTCGATCTTGTTCTGCACGATGATCACGTGCTCGATCCCGCTGATCTCCAGCGCCATGAGGTGCTCACGTGTCTGCGGCTGAGGACACGCCTCATTGGCCGCGATGAGAAGCAGCGCGCCATGCATGATCGCCGCGCCGGAGAGCATCGTCGCCATCAGTGACTCATGACCAGGCGCGTCAACGATGCTTATCTTGCGCACCAATTCATCAGTCTCATCCTTGGCGCTGCTGTACAGCTTGCCATCCTTATCCTTGTAGATCGAGACGTCCGCATAGCCCAACCTGATCGTGATGCCACGTTTTATCTCCTCAGAATGCGTGTCGGTCCACTTGCCTGAGAGCGCCTCGGTGAGCGTCGTCTTTCCATGGTCCACATGGCCGACCATGCCTAGATTCAGGCTGGGCTGGAGCGCTACAGGCGTCTTTGACGCCGCTGCCGGGGCTTTTTTCGCCTTCGAAGAAGGTTTCTTCGGGGCTTTCTTTTTGGTCTCCGCGGTCATCGCTTCGCAGAACCGCCAATGCTTTAAAAAGATTTGCTCATGGACACGGCCATTACTGTCTCACGCGGCCAGAACATGCCGAAGACGAATGTTCGCACCCACAGGGTGTGCAGAAAGTAGCCGCATTCTGGCTGCTACCCCGCTCGAACGACCCCAACCCCTGATCGGCCGACATATCCCCGACGGGGGCTTCCCCCTTGTCGGCGTGCTTCTTTTCATGCTGGTTCTCGCCCTTAAGGGCAGCATCCCTTACTTTCTACACACCCGCACCCACAACAAGCTTTATAAAGAGGTCCCGATTTCGGCACCTCATGAGCGAAAACGTGCTCCTCTTCAACCGATGGTCTGTGGACGGCATCAAAGTAGACGATCCAGGCCTTGAGCGCTACCTGACCATCAAGGCAGTCATCGTACCCAAGACCGGCGCGAGGTACGCGGGAAACCGGTTCTACAAGTCACGCATCAACGTCGTGGAGCGCCTCATCAACAGGCTCATGATGCCTGGACATCGCGCAAAGAAGCACAAGATCACCTCAGGCCACATGACCGGCAAGGCCACCCAGGCCTATCGCATCGTGGAGGACGCGTTCACCATCGTCGAGAAGAAGACAAAGACGAATCCCGTCGCGGTCTTCGTCCAAGCGGTCATCAACGCCGCGCCACGAGAAGAGATCATCACGATCGAATACGGCGGCGCACGATACCCCCGAGCCATCGAGATGGCCCCGCAGCGACGCATCGACCAAGTCCTCAAGCTGATGACCCAAGGATCGTTCCAGAAGGCGTTCAACAGCAAGAAGAGCATCGAATCAGCCCTTGCCGACGAAATCCTCGCAGCGTACGGAAGGCAGAACAGCTCCAACGCGATCAGCAAGAAGCTCGAACTCGAGCGCCAGGCCGACGCCTCACGATAAATCCGCAACCTTTATATCATCACTTTCTTCGAAGCGCACGTGGAATCGATCGTAGACAGGATTGTGCGTATGATTGATGCAGGTGCTCGCCGCGAAGACATCGCAAAGACCCTGGTGGCGGAAGGCATCGCGGCCGAATTGACCGCGGCAGCCATCGGGCAGGCAGAAATGCAGATCAAGGACGCCATGGTCAGCGACGATCAGGCCACGCATCAAGCCATACGCGCCCTAGGACGAAGCGAGACAAGGCAGGAATATGGCAAACCGGTCCAATCCGCGACACGTTCTCATGAATCCCCCCTGCTGCTGGCACTCATCGTCATCGGCATGTTCTCAGTGGCCCTCTACTTCGCATTCGAGATCAACCTATCAGGAAGCGGACTGGCATTCGGTCCCACGACGCAGGCGCAGTCCCCGTTTTCCGCATGGTGTGAATCCTATGCATTCAGCGAGACCCTCTCGTCCGACCAGAGGACGTTCGCATGCGATATCGCCGAAGACTTGGTCGGCAAAGAAGTCGCGAGCAAAGACATCCGGCTCGCATGCGTCTCGTTCTCATTCAGCGAGCCGAAGCGAGCCCTGTGCGAGCGATCCGTCGCGCAAGCCCTCGCCGAATACAGCAGGGATCACTGATTCTTGAAACCAGGAACCGATGAGATGTCGATGAGCGGCTTTGGCATGCGATGGGTGTCGTCGAATCCGATGCGTGGACAAGCGGTGTTGATGAAGACCTCGATGAACGGCCAATCCTCCAGCCGAGCAAGGTCGATCTCATCGGAGACCAGAAAATAGAATCGCTTCTGCGGGAACGCCTCCTTGAGGCTGAGTGCCTTATGCATGAAATTCTGCCCTGACTTGAGGGACACCAGGACACCCACGTGCGTGCTCTGCAGGAACCGGCCATAGGCCGCCATCCGCCGCTTCTCCATGCGGTCGATGTCCTTTCGGGAGATGACCTTGCTCTGCCTGGTCTCCGGAGAATACATGAAGACCTTCTTGTCGTTACCGATGAGAAGAGCGTTAGGGTGGAAGAGGCCGTCGCCGACGAACACGAATGCATCGCACCGCGTCCGGAGCGGCTCGATGTTGCAGCCATAGATCTGACCAGGATGGGCGGTGTGGCGCGTCTTGACGATGTCAACCTTCACTCCCTTCAAGGCGAGCTGCGCCTTGATGGCATCGATCTGCTTGACATACTGTATCGTCGTGAAGAGAACGACACGCTTGGGCAACGACCTGATGAACGAGGCGGGAATGCGGATCCTCTTGTCGAAGTCCACATCGACATAGACTCTCTTGATCGGCTGCATGCATCGGCAGAAACAGCCAGCCTTTAAAAAACTTGCAAAACTGGTCGTCCGAACACGCCATGGGCAAGTAGAATACTCCTTGCGAAGCGTTGCTGCCCTGCTCGCATTCTCTGTTGTCGTTGATCGCTGACATTCCCCGTATGTGGCGTCCCCCTTGTCAGCGTGTCTGTGCATTCGATGATGCTCGCCCCTAAGGGCAGCAAGGGGAGTATTCTACTTGCCCACACATCACGCAATATTTTTAAAGAGACGACCTCAAGATACTTCGTGGCTGAACTCAAGAAAAGCATGGGGTATCCCGCAGTCATCGCCCTCACCATCACGGCGATGATCGGCACAAGCATGTTCTTCGGGGTGGGGATCGCCGCGGGCATCGCGGGCAACGCGTCCATACTCTCCTGGATCATCCTGTCCCTGATCACCATCTATGTAGCCACATGCTTCGGCGAACTCATAGGAATGTTTCCCGTCGCAGGAGGAGTCTACGAATTCACAAAGCGAGCATACGGCAGATTCACCTCATTCTTCGTCGGCTGGCTCGTGTGGATCGTCGGCAACATCACCGTCGCAGTCATCATCGTGGCAGCGATCAACTACGCCTTCGGCGACTACACGTCAACAACCATACGCATGGTCGCCGCCATCGCCATCATCATCTTCTTCAACCTCATCACCTACATCGGCATCGAGGCAAGCTCGACGATGCTCATCGGTTTCGCGGTCATCGCCCTCTCACTGCTGATGTCCATCATCGTGCCGGGACTGCTCAGATTCAACCCATCGCACTTCAAGCCATTCCTGACGACAGGATTCCCTTCGATCTTCCTCGCCATATTCTTCATCATCGAAACGTACTTCGGATGGGAATCAGCATCCTTCCTCTCCGAAGAGACCAAGAACCCCACCAAAGTCATCCCACGCGCGCTCATCTGGTCGACCGTCGCGGTGACCATCATCGGACTCCTGCTTGCCGTGGTGACGCTCAGCCTCATCCCGTTCAAGGAACTCACCCACATCGGAACCCCCATGACTGCTGTCGGCGACATACTCTACGGAGTCACCGGCGTCGGCTTCATCAACATCGCGATCATCATCACACTCTTCGGAGGCGCCATAGGCGTGGTGGTCTCGACGCCTCGCCTCCTGCTGGCTCTTGCGCGGGACAAGCTCTTCATCGAGCAATTCTCACTAGTCAGCAAGAAGTTCAGGACGCCAGGAAACGCGATCCTGTTCCAGACCATCGTCACCATCATCATCATGTTCGTCGCCTTCGGCGGCTACCGGACACTTCTGAGCCTGCTGGTGCCGCTCGCGCTGCTCATGTATGCATTCGTCATACTCTGCGTACCGATCCTGCGCCGCAAGATGCCTGACGCGCCACGACCGTACAAGACATTCGGCGCAAGCTGGATACCCTATCTCATCACGCTCATCTACATCTACGTCGTCACCATGTGGGCCATCCGCACTCCAGGCGCATACCAACAGATCGCCATCATGGCAGCCCTCATCCTCTTCGCCGTGCCCATCTACTTCCTCCTCAACATGTTCTACAATCCCGAACGCCTCATCCAGCTCACCAACTCGTCCGCATGGCTCGCCTACCTGCTGGAGAACATCATACTACCCAAGAAAGTCAGAAATGAGATACTGGCGCTGCATCCTGAACTTCAGTCACAGACCATCCTGGAACTCGGAGCAGGGGTGGGGACGCTGACTCTCCACCTCGCGGCGCAGACAGGAGCCGCCGGAAAGGTCTATGCAGTGGACTATAGCAAGAACAACCTTCGCATCCTCAGCAACAGGATCGCGCGACACAAGATCAGGCACGTCACCGCGATCCATGACAAGCACATGATCAGCCGAGTCCACCCCGACATCACCCGCATCGACGCGTGCTTCTCGGTCGGATTCCTCTCCTACGTGCAGGACATCAAGAAGGTGCTCAAAGACATATCGGACATCATGCCTGAGAACGGAAGGATCATCTTCGTCGACTTCGTCGACCTCTTCTACCTGATCCCGAACAAGCCATGGATCTCGGACCGCAAACGCATCGAGCAGGAATTCAGGGAAGCAGGATTCTCCGTGAAGATCGTCATCAAGCAGCGACTCTTCTGGAAGACAGTCTACATCTACGGCATCAAGAGCGACGACCCAGTCCCATTCCTATAGATCAGAATCAGATGCGGATGCCTGTGTCTCGCCGCAGACCCGATGCAAGACCCTCGCCGGTAGCGAAACCATGATCCGAGACGATGCCGCCAAGCAAGTCGATCAATGAAGACTTGCGCTCATAGGAGACTGTCGTCACGTCCTCACCTATACGCTCCTTCAGATACGCCTTCGCCTCATCGAGACCACCAAGCTCATCCACCAATCCTGCGTCGTAGGCCTCGACACCTAGCAGTATGAACCCATCGGCCAGACGTGTCACTTCCGCTTCGCTCAGATTCCTCCGCTGAGCGACATGCTCCACGAAATAGGAGTAGATCACATCGATCTTCTGCTGGATCAACAACTCTTCGTCAGGCTCCAGACGACGATACGGAGTCCCCGTATCCTTGCGGTCCCCTGCGACAAGTCGGCGATACGTCACGTTGAAACGATCCAGAAGATCAGCGTACTCAAGATAGGAGCCGATGACGCCGATGCTTCCCGTGATGGACATCCTATTGGCGACGATGTGGTCCGTCGACGCGGCAACCCAGTAGCCTCCGCTGGCGCCGACCTCACGGATCCACGCGACGGAGGGCTTGCCGAGACCCTCGATGGCATGACTGATCTCATCCGAGGCGACCGCAGAACCTCCTGGGCTGTTGATCTCGAAGATGACTGCCTTGATCCGCGGATTCTCCTTGGCCTGGGCTATCAATGCGACGATATCCTCTGACGAAGCTGACTCATCCTGCCATAATCCTCCCTGGCCCTGGGTCGTTATCGTCCCCTTGATCGGAATGATTGCGACGTTACCGCTCGACGACGAGTAGTCCTGCCCATCAGCGCTCATCAACGAGACCAAAGCCGCAACACATGAACTGACCAAGAACAACGCGACGATGATGACGATGGCGATGCCCCACGAAAAACTCCGACCCTCATTCTTCTTTGCCATACACTCCTCCTAGATCACTGTCTTCTCCACAGTCCGCGTACCGGTGATCCGTTCAGGCAAGCTCCGCCCATCCTTGATGATGAGGATGGGATCGATGACCCACAACAGATAGAACGGAAAGAGAGGCACGATGAAGACGCTGCGCACGAACGCGCTCCACAGACTGACCTTCCCTTCCACCCGGATGCGCACAAGCCGCATCCCTATCGTCTGCGCGAAGAAGAACTGGAAGAGCGTGAAATAGGCAAGCGCAACAAGGATCAACGAGGCGATGATCACTTGGAGCCCAAGCGGAGGATTCTCCATGATCGCCATGTTCACTGTGACGCTCTGCGTCAGCATCCCCTCAAGGGTCGTGGCGAACGGAGCGAAGACCGCAAGATTGAGCACGGCAAGATCAATGAGCAACGAGACGAAACGCTTGCCTACAGAGGCGACCATGCTCACCGTCCGCTGGCCAGGAAGATCGAGGTCCGCAATGTCCATGCGATGCATCATATGCCCAGGCTATATAAAGGTTTTCAGCATGCAGGATAAGCAGAAAGCACTCGCCGCAGGCACTCTGCGAGCGCCTTAGGTCGCTCGCATCTCGCGACATTCGCTTGTCCTGTTGCCGTCATGGTCGTGCTGTCGCACCTGTTCGATTGGCGACATATTCTCTCAGTGAGCTCTTTGCCGCCGTTCTCCCAAGAGACTGACGATGGCTCTTATGTGTGGAACTGAGTCCTTCCACTTACCCGATTCCAGCGGGTGAGCCGAAAGTAAGCCGTAGCCACCTCTGCGAGCACGATGAATAAGAGCCCGAGAGCCGACAAGGGGGAAGTCCCGCACGGGGAATGTCGGCAAATCAGACCCAAGTATATGCGAACGTGGCGCGGCAGACGAGCAAAGCGAGTGCTTTCTACTCACCCGATTCCAGCACAAGATATATAAATGCACCCCGTTTTTGAAAGCACTCATGGGTAAGAAAGAGAAGGAAGAAGTAGCGCGGCAGGAACAGGTAGAAGAAGAGATCCGGCGCGTCAAACTCCCTCGAGGAACCCAGACCCTTGGCATCCTCGAACAACGCCTCGGCGGCTCACGATGCAAAGTGCGATGCCTTGACGGAAAGACCCGCAACTGCCGCATCCCCGGGCGGCTCAAACGAAGGCTCTGGGTCCGCGAGAACAACATCGTCCTTGTGGAACCTTGGGAGTTCGGAGGCGATGAGCGAGGAGACATCATCTTCAA
>JBDRLR010000058.1:0-2306 GCA_043812855.1 Nanobdellota archaeon
GAAAGATCCCGCCCAGGAACTCATAGAACAGTACGACCTCATCAAAGGCGACCGACTGCTCATCCCGCGAGGGATCGCCCACCGCGCCATCATCAAGGCAGAATCCATCCTCGTCGGATGCACCGAACAGCCGTACATTTCGGCAGCACACAACGACCACCGATACGAATTCTGAATGGATTCCGCAGACGGAACATAATCATATCAGAACTGACCGATACCATCATACACTTCTCAGAAACACCTGCGCGTCGCGCAGGACACGCTTGGCATTCTCATGAGTAAGACGGACAAGCGCCTCATCGAACGGAAGCCAGATGTGGTCATCGACCTCATCGAAGATGTACTTGACGTCCTTCGTGACTGCCTCAGCGAGGAAGAAGACGACTGTTTTTTGGACACCGTCGACATGGCTGACGTACTGGATGGACGTTCGGAAGGGGTCGATGAACCTGACCTTAAGGCCCACCTCCTCATAGATCTCACGCTCGGCAGTCTGACGCTCAGATTCTCCCTCTTCGACGTGACCCTTGGGGAAATCCCAATGACCACCGCCCGCCTCCTTGGCCTTGATGACGAGGAACTCCGTGACTCCATTGCGACGGAAGATGACTGCACCACAGGACTTTGCGGTCTTCATGCGACCTGATGCATCGTACCGATTAATAATTGTTTCGAAGACCACAAACTATTAAAGCGACATCGCACTACCAAACATCATGACAACGCAATACAAGAGCGAGGCGCCATCACAACTTCGTGATGATCAGGTTCATTTCTCTTAGTTTTCTTTCTCAAACCCCCTTGTCAACCTACCGCTGCACCACAGACATGCATCGTCAGATCTGAGTCAAGCATCAAGCCTACCTCAACACGCACCATGGCAGCGACAGCCATGAAGAGGCATCACCATGAAATCCACACTCAGAAGAGCGAAGAACAGCAAGAAGGAGATATACCAATTCGCACAAGCGTACCGCAGACTGACTGGACGCGACCCCTGCGAGGCAACACCCAACGACGTCATCGATCGCGACGTCATCACAACCGACGACCTGTACACCATCCGCAACGACGGGAGAGAAGCGCAGAGCATACCCGCAGCGCTGCTGACATCCGACCTTCGCGCAGACCGATTGCTCGTCGCGACCCAAGCACTGCTGCAGCCGACGGGAACCCAGAATCCAAAGACAGGCACCATCGCTTTGGCCTATGTCATCGAAGACGTCGTGCGCAGATGGACGCAGACAGGCCGACGGCCGAACGTGTGCAAGGCAGTCAGCTACTTCTCCGAACTGCAGCGCGGTAAATCGGAAGAAGTCAACCCCTGCGAGAAGATCTCCACTTTCGACCTTCTCGCCATGGGAAGACGATACGTCGACACCATGGGCAGCGAAGCCGCGTTCACCGTCATCGGCACAATGAACTATGAGTTGTGGAACCGCCTCTCGTCCGAGGAGACCGCGACGATGCTTGGCGACCTCAGATCAGGATCCGCGGGAACGCAACTGGTCGAACGATATCTCGAAACACTGCAAGAGCCTCGGTACGCATACCTCAGGGAAAACATCGCACTCCGCGAACGATACCTTCGAGCCATGGCCGACCTCGTGGGCGCAGCATATGTCCCCATCGACGACATCATGGCCACGGAGCGGTACCAAGAAGAATTGACGCGATTCCTTGAGCTGCCCGGCGACGAACAAGGAGCCTGGCTCTACGAAGGAGACACGCAAGCGCGCAACTTCGCAGGATTCGTGGTCGCCGAGGAAGCGGCGCTGTACGAGTGTGGGAACGACATCTGCCTGGGACCTCTCCAAGAGGACATCCCCTTGAACGCGGCGGTCGCGACCATCCAGACAAGGATGCGGACGGAACCCGCACTCTTGCCCGTGTGGTACAACAGACCAGCCCAAATGCCGCGACTGACCGTCGACGCGACACCCGATGTCATCCGCCAGACGCTATCGGACGAACGGAACAGCAATTACCGCGAATACATCGGCGAACTCATGGACAAGTCAGGATACGCGAGGCGAACCGGTTCAGATACGCGCGATCTTGGCGCGCTTGTCGAGACGACGATCGCATTCTGCGCGGACGTAAACAGAATGTACGAGGCGCAAGAATGAACGACGAACGAACCGCCCCGACCGAAGATGACGCGATGAACGCTGGTCGTCTTCACTGAAGCATTCACGAACATCGATTTCTTGGACATCGGCGAGGCATGCAACCAGACCTGCGCGCCTCGGCGGATGCAGGAGCATGGCCATGATCATGGCGGAACGACGCGGCGAGAGCGA
>JBDRLR010000059.1:0-4386 GCA_043812855.1 Nanobdellota archaeon
TTGAAGTCCGCGCTGGGCCGCACGGTGATGGTCTGGCTTGCCGTAGTGAGTTTGAGGTTGAGCGTCATCGTCATGTTGGTCCCGTGGTTGTCGAAGGTGAACACGAAGGTGTATGCGACGCCGCTTGGCGTGTTGTCTCCGATGAGGACGTCGTCGCCGATGAGGGTGATGTGGAATGTCTTTCCTGATCCGCTGATGGATACGTTGTGTTTGGTTCCCGCGGCGGGTCCTCCTTTGGCTTCCCAGAATGTCTTGTCGGCGAAGAGCGTGGTGTCTTCGTCGAATATGATGTCGACGAACGGGATCTGGTTGGTGAGATTGAAGGTCTGCGAGAATGACGCGACCTTGTTGTCTACTTTGATGCTGGTGACGGTCGTGACCGCGTCTTTGACGAGTGTCAGTCCGGTCAATTCTTTGATTGGATACTCGAAGTTGTGGGCGGCATCTTCGCTTGCGTATCGCAGGGTGTGTCCATCACCTTGGAGATTTCTTTCCTTGACATCGCTGACGAGCGGTCCCAAGTCGAGGCCGGGGTAGCATTTGGCATCATCTGGCTTGTAGAGGCAGTAGCGTGTCGTTTTGGTGTTCTGGGCGCTGATCCAGTTGTCGCTGACGCGCACGAACCCTTTGCTTTCGATGGTGCTCAAGAAGCTCCATGCCACGCTGCTGTCAGGTGCGATCGTGATGGTCGTGGTCGGTCCGGTCATGTCGCGCAGGCAGTCGGCGAGATCGGATTTGAAGTCGATGCCGTCTTCCTTGCAGTCGTCCACTTTTGTTCCTGAGGTGGGGTGGTTGTCTGAGTCTTTGTAGCAGCCTGCGCTTGCCGGATCGTACTTGCAGTCTGTGCCTGACTTGCTGTGGGTTCCGTTTGAGGGCACGTCGCCGGTCCAGATGATATCATGCTCGCCGTAGGGTGAGGGACAGCTGTCTTGGTCGTCGTACCATGCGCATGCCATCTCTGCGCGGGGCATACAGATTCCTGGTGGGCCAGGGTAGGGGTCGTCGTTGCCGTTGTTTCTTCCATCCCACACGCAATCTGCGAGTTCTTCGCATTCACTGGACGTGTCCGCTCCTGCACAGTTCACGGCCACCGCGCCTGGATTGGAGCAGACTCCTTTTCCGAGTTCGACGTTCGTAGGACTCCATACGCAAGCGACATCAGGGGTGCACAGGCTGGTGCTGCGGGTACATGCGTATTGGCTGCTGTATTGAGTGCAATCGGTGTCTGATCCGCAGTAGGTGAAGACGTCGACGGTGGAGTAGAGGGGATCGGACGCGGGTTCATTGTACGGGTTGGTGTACTGATCATCAAGGTAGCAACTGGTGTATGCGGTGTCTGAGCAGTCGTATTCGTGCCCGAGGTCGACCCCTTCGAATTCGGCGACGGGGTCGAGGTGGGAGAACATCTGGTTGATTCCGCTGCATCGCTCGCACATGCCTGGCGGACTGCACTGGGGCGGTGCTTCGGGTGGGTCGATGCATATCTCTCCGTCAAGGCATGGTATTTTAGCAGTGAGTCTGTTCTCTGAGCACTCTCCCACCATGCGTTTTGTCGGAGTCGTTCCTTCTCCAGGGATGGTGTGACAGAATGGGTCGTCTTGCGTCTTGGAGAAGCAGACTTGGTCGCCGATTTGGACCTTGTCTTCGGCCGCGGGTCGTCCTTGACTGTCGAGGTTCTGGTAGTGTCCTATGCCGTTCTGCACGGTGGCTTCCAGGATGTATGCGAAGACTGCGCCGTCCTCCGCGCCTTCTTTGATGCCGCCGTACGTGACGGGAAACGAATCGTCGGTGTCAGTGGATCTTGCGTCGATGGTCTTCACGAAGGTGCACAGGTCTGCTCGGTTATAGTAGTCAATAGGTAGGGAACTTGCGCCGCTCAGGCCGGTCCATGCAGGGTCGGTGCATCGGAAGAGGTTGTAGGAGAGGGTCTTGAATTGCGGGTCGTCGCAGGCAGGGTTGAATTCCCATTCTAGGTGGACGGTGTGGGTGCCGTAGACTTCTTCTACTGACGTGATATCTGGGTGGACTGGATTTGGGCATCCGGGTGAGCAGTCGAGCGTGATGTCTGCGTTGGGCCAGTCGGAGTCGAAAGGCACTTTGTATGTGTAGCCTGCGTTGCATCCTGGGTAGGATGCCCAGACGGTGAGATTGTTGCGCGCTCCGACGCTGTTCAGGACGTAATTACCATTCGCGTCCGTCGTGGTTCCTGTCGCACCGTACCAGACTCGTGCCGATGATCCGGGCGTGCCCGCGTTGACGGGCTGGCCGCTCTCGTTGAGGACCCGGCCGCGTACCGTGAAGAAGTCAAGTGGCGTGCCGATGTCGGACTGTGCGCATGCTTGGTCGCAGTCCGCGTCCGTGGTGATCCCTCCGAACTTGATCTCGTTGCATGCAGTGAAGATGATGAGGTTGCCTTCGCTGTAATATGTTTCCCCTCTCTCATTTGTAGTTGGTGCGTCATTGCAGCAGCAGATGTTTTCGCATGCGTTTTGCAGGTTGTATGTTTGTACTTGACTTGACAATGCAAGGGGGCAGCTCGCATCCAGTGCGTCGCAGGCCCCGCTGCACAAGGTGCTTTGCTGAGTGTCTATTTCGAGGTTGTCGCATTCAGTTTGGCTTAAGCCTTCGTAGCATCCAAGCGGCGCCACGCAGCACGTTTCCGCAGGCGGCGCGATGGCGTTTGGTATTGTAATGAAGACTATCAGAAGCAGGATACTCAGGACTATCGCTTTGTTCACCACTCCACCCTTGTGATAGGGGCTTCTGACCCCTGTTACTTTATAAACATTTCTTTATGATGAGCAGTAAGGCGCTTCTCCATGCCAGCGGTCTTGATCGTATGTGCAGCATTGGTATTGTATGACTTGCCAGTCTGTGTTGTCTAATGAGTCTGTCGCTATGATTTTCAGTTCAGGATAACTAGGTGCACCATTAGTTTGTGTCGAGTCATCCGCGTTCAGATTCATGGAGATGTGATAGAACCCGTCGCCATCAGGCGGTATGGTGAGCCTGTTTTCGATGCGTCCGCCTCCTCGTCTATAGCTGTATTGGCTCGGGAATGATGTGCAGCTGACTGGAGGGTCCGCTTCGAGGAATGCGCAGAATGCTTTGGGTTTGTCACTCATCACGCCGTAGGATGAATCCCAGTCCACGCTCACCAAATCAGAATCAGGATCGTTGGCATAGAATGTGATGTCGTTCTTCTGCACGCAATAGGTTGGTTGATTGGCTCCTGAAATATCGGCAACCAAGCTCAGCACAGGCTTTCTCGCTTCTGTCGCGAAGCGGAACACGTAGGGCGCACCGTTGAGCAGGGAGTAGGCATCAGTGATTGTCCATAAGTAATAATTGCCCTGTCTTTGTTTGCTGAGTGAGAACTCAGGCTTGTTCGCATCAAGATCGAATCGGTTCGCCTCCATATCGAACCCCAGGTCCCAGATGTCTCTCTCGATCATCTCCCATGCGAGCATGTAGATGCTTTGCAGACGCACAGGGATGGACGTGTGGAATGTGTCGAGGTTGCCTGCGATCTTGCCGTTGACGTTGATCTCGATGGGATAGCTCATGTCAAAGGAGATGTCCGACTCGCCGAGTGTGCTGCGCACGACCAGCTCGCCCGTCGTGATGTCCATGCCCTTGTCTTCGTAGCTTGTGAAGTCAATACAGTTCACGATGTTCTCTTCGATGGAGTGTTCGATCTGTTCTTGCACGCTGCGATTGCCGGTCAGGACGGCGTCGTAGACTTCAGGGTTGCAGGGGAATCGTCGTATTCCTTGTCCGGGCGCGTTGGCTCCGTCCATGTCGCAGAGCGGCGGCAGGGTGTTGATACCGAAGTAGTCTTTCTTGCGAGAAGTGAGATAGTCATATCCATCCGCGGGATAACTATTCGAGATCTGATCATTGTAGAACGGCGGCCACCAGCCGGGTTTTGCCATCAGCGCGATGACGACAGGGTCGCTGCTGCCTGAAGAAGCGACGTTGACGTAAGGGACGTCGTTGCATCCATAGTGGTGGGTGTAGTAGTTGTACTCGCCAGGCGATGGCTGAGGATCATTCGATAGCGTGCATCCTTCCACGCCTGCCGAGTTTTGCCCCAGCCACTCCCCGTTCCCTCCGTTCCCATCATCCCCATAGATGACTCCGCCGTGGAGTCCTGCCTGCAACACAGCCTCTTCGGCGCTCAGTTTCAGGCAGTCGGTCACGAACGTGGATATGCTTCGGATGGCCGCGTTGGTGGATTCGTCAATCTGGCTCTGGTCGCCGTTCCCGACGAATGCTTCTCGGATGAACAGGGATATGGCCACCAGGATCACAAGGACCAGCCCGATGATGACGAATAGAGTGATTTGCCCTTTCTTCACGACCCACCTCTGGGTGCTTCCGAAC
>JBDRLR010000060.1:0-7660 GCA_043812855.1 Nanobdellota archaeon
GTACGACAGGAGGATCCGCTTGGAGCCTCGACATCGTTCGCATACGATGTCCTTGGAAGGCAGACCAGCGTCACCAACGCCCTTGGCGAGACGTCCGCTGCGCAATTCGACTCGCTAGGACGGCTCGTGCGCACGCATTCATCTGAGCGAGGGATACAGGTCATGACGTACTATGATGACGGAAACCTCAAGTCGACAACAGACTCAAGAGGGATAACCGTCAGCTACACCTATGATTCGCTTGGAAGGCCGACCGACATCATCTATCCGAACGACGACGACATCCACTTCGAGTATGATGACATGACACACAACGCGATAGGCAAACTATCCACCGTCACCCAAGGACAGGACGGCATAGCATACTTCTACGACCCGCAGCACGGAAGGACGACGCGGACCGAGCAGACCATCGACGGAACGAGCTACAGCATCCTCTACGAATACAACGACGCGGGACTTCTGGCCAAGATGACGCTGCCAAACGGCCTTGAGACCGAATACGAATACGATTCCATGAAACGTCCCGTCCGACTGCACGGAAGCGCACTTGGAGGAGAGATCACTACCTCATATACTGCGCGCGGAAAGACATCGATCATCACCTACCCGAACGGCGTGCAGACATCCTATGCGTACAACGACAACAATCTCGTATCCGCGATAAGCACCTCGAGCGCGCAAGATGAGCTGTTCGCGGAGACGTACGTCTACGATGACGGGGCACTGACCAAAGGAGAGATAACCCAGATATTCTCTGGAATGAATCAAGCCTCCCCTGGAGATGATGAAGGATTGAGCCTCGTCGGGCAATACACCTACGACGCGCTCGGCAGGCTCAGGACCGCGGATTACTCGCCGCTGGGAAGTCTGTGCGGCGTCTGGGCCGCCTGCTCCGACCAGACCTACTCCTACGATGCGCTCGGGAACATGCTAGACCTCAACGGGATGACGATGCATTACGAAAATCCCGCGAGCGCGAGCATACTGAGCTCGGACGAGACGTACGAGTACCGATACGACTCTCAGGGCAACATGGTGGCCAAGAAAAAAACATTCTCAGGGCTCGAGACAACCTACATCTACAACGACGCAGGCAAACTGACGAAAGTCGTGTTCCCCGGCGGCAGGCAGATCGCATATCGGTATGACCCCAACGGAAGACGGGTGCAGACCATCGAGCCCAAAGTCAAGACCAACTATGTCTACGACAGCGTCGGACAGATGATCTACCAGGAATCCATGCCGCGCTGAGCGGTCTTACCTCTCTGCGGCCCGGCAATCCTCGATCATCAGATAGTGGTCGCACACGAACTGATCCGCGTAACGCGTCACTTCATCGAGCGTCGCAAGCCGCACCCTGGTCGCTCCAGGCTCATCGCGAGGCGTGCCCACCGCGTATCCTGAGTAGACCGTCGAGACTCGGTGACCCCTAGGATCGCGGAGCGGATCCGAGTACGTATGCAGCTGCCTCGCGATGATCAAGTCAAGACCGGTCTCCTCCTTGAACTCGCGCCGCGCGCAATCCTCAAGACTCTCACCATACTCAAGCTTGCCTCCCGGAAGCGCAAGTCCCTTCGGGTCTTTGAGACGCTCGACGAGTACCACTTTGTCCTGATACGTCGCGATGACGTCCGCGCAATACATTATGTTCATCTTGGCACCTCCACCAAACGTTCCAGTGAAACTCTCAGACCATTCATGATCTGTGAATACTTCACTTGCTGCAGATCCTGCACGTCGCCGATGCGTGTGTTCGCAAGACATGCATAGTCACAGGACCCCCGCTTGTTTCGCACGACGTACGTCATGCCGACCGGTTTGACCTCGTACGCATGGTACTCCCACTCAGGTCCCCATCCACTTGTCTTCCTACTCCAAGTCATGAGCACGTGCGGCATGACATCAGCCACAGGGTCAAGACCAATAGACAGTGTTGTGGTGTGCTGACTTGGCTTCCACAGATCCAGGTGGCATAGATTCGATGATCTGCCATTGCTTGCCCTTCCGTACTCGCCGAAGTCCAGGCGATGGATGTTATTGCGCTCCGCGAACGCCCGCAGGAAATTCTGCAGACGCGCATCCCCTGCGATATCCATTAACGCATCTTCCACGCCGTTGTACACCGACGGCCCTTTGAGCGAGCGCTCCATCCGCGCATACACTTCCTCCGTGAAGATTTGCATGCGCGTCACCGTGGGTATCTCAACAGGCTGCGGATGTCATAGCCTGGCAGCTTTTCGCGTCCATGCATCTCCTCAAGCTCGATGAGCATGAGGCTGCACGCCACGGTTCCACCGAGGCGCTCGACAAGATCAATGCCAGCCTTGAGCGTCCCCCCGATGGAGAACACATCATCGACGAGCAAGACGCGATCGCCCGGACGCACCGCGTCCGTGTGGATCTCCAATGTGTCTGTCCCGTACTCCTTCACCAAGTACTCACCGACCGTCGGACCGGGCAGCTTCCCCTTCTTTCGGATCGGGAAGAGAGGCTTTCCCTCCTTGTACGCAAGCGCGGCGCCGAAGAGAAAACCTCTGGCGTCGAAGGCGCCGATCTTCTCATACTGCACATCCTTCACGATGCGCGCCATCTCATCGATGCAATACCTGAACGCCGCGGGATCCGCAAGAAGCGGCGTGATGTCCTTGAACATGACTCCATCTTCTGGGAAGTTTGGGACCTGCCTGATGAAATCGCTCAGTTCCATCATCGTCACCTCTCGAACAGGCGGCTCACGCTGCCGCCCGCCCGGCTGCTCTCATCAACCGCCCGCGCGATGAGGTCATCGATGGGCAGCGCGGTCAACCACTCCTTGTTGCGCTCGTAGTACGCGTCGTCGCGTGGGATCGTCTGCGTGACGATCGCCTCGATGCCTGCATCGGCGAACCTCCGCTCCGCTCCGGCGCTGAAGATACCATGCGTGGCGACCGCGTAGACATGCGACGCGCCGCGCTCATACGCCATCTTCGACGCCGCGACGATGCTCCCGCCCGTGTCGATCATGTCATCATAGATGACGACGTCCTTCCCCTCGATGTCCCCGCCGATGAAATGGAGCGCCTCGGCGCGATTGGGGCCCGTGCGGCGCTTGTCGATGAGGTACACAGGCACGGACTCGTCAAGCGACTTCGCGAACCTGCGCGCGCGCACCGCGCCGCCGTGATCCGGAGAGACGACGACGAGATTCTCGAAGTTCCCGCCGTACTTCTCGCGGAAATACTCGCCGTGCACCAACGAACCGTAGAGATTGTCGACCGGCACACGGTAGAATCCCTGCTCCTGATCGCAGTGCATATCCATCGTCATGATACGCTCAAGGCGCGGATTGGTCTGCACGAGATCAGCCATGACCTTCGCCGAGATGGGCACTCTTGGCTCATCCTTTCGGTCCTGGCGCAGGTAGGACATGTACGGCAGGACGAGGGTGATGCTGTCCGCCGACGCCCTGGCCACCGCGTCCATGGTGAACAATAGCTTCATGTAGCTCGTGTTGGGGTCAGGGTGGTACAACGAATGGAAGAGGTACACGTCCTTGTGCCTGATGGTCTGGGGGATCTTCGGCTTGATCTCCCCATTGGCGAAGGTGGTGTACTCGACCTGGCTGTAGCTGAAACGCTCATCACCCTTGAGCCGCTCATAGACCTGGCGCGCAAGATGCGCCATCTCGTCCGACCCGAGGATCTCGATGGAACCTTTGTCTCCGTTCATGATGCTTCTGCCTCCTTCACGTACTGAGTACGTGAACTAAGGTGGGGAAGACGTTCTGATTTAAATACTTTGCGTATATAGCACACTATGTTAACGTATTGTTTACGCATATTTATAAAGGAGACGCGCTGCCTCCTCGCATGCCTCCATCATACGCCAAAGCATTCATAGGCGTCGACGCAGCCATCTTCACCCTTCACGACCATCACCTCAAGATATTGCTCCACCGACGAGAAAAAGAGCCATTCCGAGGGCGCTGGGAGCTGCCTGGTGGCCTGGTGCGCGACGCCGAGAGCGCGGAAGAGAGGATACAGTCCAAGCTGGCGGAACTGACCGGGCGAGACGACCTCTACTTCGAGCAATTCCACACCTTCACGGCGCCAGACCGTGACCCTAGGGGCAGGGCCGTGAGCGTCGCCTACATCGCACTGGTCTGCTGCGACACCATCACCGACTTCTCGATGTGGCACGACTGCGCAGCCCTCCCCTCCCTGGCATTCGACCACCGCGACATCATCGCGTCGGCCCGCGCGTTTCTCGCCGCGAACCTGGACAGCATCATCACCAAGCAGTTCTTGCCTCCTCGGTTCCCGCTCAACCTCCTGCAAGAAGCCTACCAGATCATCCGCAGCGAGCGATACGACAACCGAAACTTCAGAAAACGCATGATCGCGAGCCTAGCGGTCGAGGAGACCAAGGAAGTCGAGCAAGGAGTCTCGCACCGACCCGCGCGACTGTTCAGATTCAAGACATGACCAGGCATCGCGCATCCACGCGATTCACGCCTTCTTGACCGTCGCGTCCTCAAGACTGTCATACTCATCGAGGATGTCGCCGACGATCTCCTCGAGCACGTCCTCGAGCGTGATGATGCCGGTCACCTGCCGCTGTGCGTCGCGGACCATCAGGATATGCGTGCGTTGATCGCTGAACACCTTGAGGATGCGGTCAAGACGATCATCATCCTTGATGGAGAACACGCGCTTGCGCATGACATCGCGGACGCTCACGCCCGTGTCCGGATCGACGATTGCCAGATCCTTGGTGAACAAGACTCCGATGATCGCTGCCTTCTCGCCAGCATAGACTGGGATCCGCGAGTACCCTTCCTTATGGATGGCGAGGAGCAGATCCTTGGTGAACATCGCCGTCGCATCAAGACAGAACACCTTGCCGAACGGAGTCATGATGTCCTTGACCTTCTTCTCAGAATACGACAGGCCGCCCTTGATGATCTCCGCCTCATGCTGGGCGAAGCCGCTGGTGCCATGGTCGATCTGTTCCTGGATGATCATGCTGAATTCCTTCTTCGAATACAAGCGTGGAAGCTCGCCGCCGAGCGAGATGTCCAGGACTTTGGCGATGGGCTTGGCGACGGGGTACATGATGACGATGAATATCTTGACCAGCCACACCATCCGTGCGCCGATGCGAAGCGCGTACCGCGAGAAGACGGCCTGAGGCAGGATCTCACCGAACAGCACGATCAGACCCGTCGCGAGCAGGCTTGCGAGAAGGCCCGACGTCAGCGAACCCAAGAAGACGGCGAGAGCCGAATTCACCGCGACGTTGCCGAGCAGGAGCGTGACGAGGAGCAGATTGCCCTGTCTTCTGACCGGATAGACTTTGGCGGCGTTCACGTTGCCAAGACGCATCTTGCGCTTGAGGTCGAAGGGATTGAGCGTCATGAGCCCGAGCGTCAAGCCAGAGAAGAGCGCCGAAAGAGAGATGAGAGCGACGACCAAGACATAATGGATAAGCGCCATGGCGCACACTCAGCCCATGTACTATATAAATGCAACGCGGAGTGTGATGGCCCACAGCAATATTTAAATAGGTTTTTTCTCTCACATCGTGAACTTGGGGGTGTTTTGGCATGAGAATCATCTTTTCCGTCCTTCTGATCTGCGCGCTGACCACGCTTGCCGCGTCAGCCTACACGAACACGCAGGAATGCGTCAATCTGTGCAACGCGGGAACCTACGATGAATCAGCCAAGTGCTTCCGTGAATTCCAAGAGAAGAAGGATGCATACTTCTCTGTCGCGCAATGCGCCCTGGCCAAGAACGATGATGCTGTCGCCAAGGACTATGCCCTCAAATCCGCGAAGGAGCGGACCGAATGGATCACGCTCGCCAACCGCCTCCACATCCCTGGCGTGCAGATCTACACCGGAGGCCTCGGAGACACCTACGTGCTCGCCTACATCGCAAGCGGCCAGGAGGAGCACAAGAACAAGGCGATGGAATACCTCAAGACGAGCAGGCAATGCAAAGGGACTCCTGACGAGACCCTATGCGCCCAGCTCTACTTCAACAGCTCAGTCTCGCAGATGGCTCTTCGACGAGGAGTCATGGGCGGAAGCACCGCGAAATTGCCGCCCAAATCACTGCACGGCACCATCACCGACCCCGACGGAGATCCCTTGAAGCGAGTCTGGGTCGGATGGCAATGCCCAGGCAAACCAGTCCACGAATCATGGACTGACGACAAAGGATACTACGAATTCGCATACGAAGGCGAGCTCGGCGCGCCGGACCTCTGTGAATCACCCACTCTCTTCGTGACGCTGCGCTACAACGCGTCCGACAACGGGAAGATCTACACGCAGATATTCTATGAACACAATGAAGTGTGGATCGGGAAGAAACTCCATCCAAAGAACGAGACCGACCTGAAGCAGGACTTCCAGCTCAAGGCAGGCCTGACCGGGGCGGACTACACTGGCAGCCCGGCGCCGCGGGACATCCACCACTTCTCCATCATGTACAAACACATGGTGGAAGCGATCGAATTCTGGCGAGGACAAGGCATCAACATCGACTACAAGCTACCCATCCTCGTCCAGTCAGGATACGGAGGCAACGCCACCTACTACTCACCCACCGACGGAGACATCTACATCTCACGGAGGGACTCAGGGGTCAACAGCTCGAATCGGCCCAAGAACAGGGAATACCACGAGCTCAACCATCACGTCATGTGGAGCATGTACGGAAGCTGGCCACGCGTGAGCACCACGTTCACCGCCCCCAACACGAACCACGGAGGATACATCAATCCGACGACGACAGACAGCTTCATGGAAGGATTCGCCGAGTTCTTCTCCCTCGTCATCGCCGACACCTACAACCAGAGCAGGCCCGACGTGTACGCCAGCTGGGGAACGCTCGAGAAGACGCACAAGGCATGGAACAACCAAGGACTCGACGAAGAATTGGCCGTCGCCGCGGTCCTCTGGGACCTCTACGACGCCAAGAACGACGACAAGATAGACCTCGACCTCGCCCAGACCCTCGCGCTCCTCAAGGTGCGAAGCGAAGACTTCACCGATGTCTACAAGAAAGCCACGACCGCGTATCCCGCAAGCAAGAGCGACCTCGACCGCATCTTCATCACGCAAGGATTCTTCGTCGACAGGGACCCAGGCAACGGCACCTGGGACCCGCAGGAACCATACCGCGACGCCAATAGGAACAAGCGCTACGACACAGGAGAATACTTCATCGACTACGCCCAGCACCCAGGCCTTGGCAAACCATGGATGGTGTACGACGCGGGAGACGCCATCGGATCGGCGAGCAACTACCAGCGCCTCGCGCGCACCAACACCGTCATGACCGCAGGCCACTTCATCAAGACGAGCACCACGCACGACCTCTTCGACGTGCACGTGACGTACGATGACAGAGACTCCTACGACACCATCGCGGACAACCGCGACGGACTCATCTTCGTCTATGTGCCAACGGGCGAGGTCAAGGCGACGGTGACTGTCAAGCCGCACGGGGTTTCGGGCAAGACGCTCACCATCGACGGCCAGGCATTCGAGAAGGAACAGCCCGCCGCCGCCGCGCGAGGATACTACGTCGAATTCGACTTCGGCATCATCAATCCCATCGCGGCAGATGTGCCCCAGCAGACCCAGGATAACGGCGGAGGGAGCGGA
>JBDRLR010000061.1:0-2430 GCA_043812855.1 Nanobdellota archaeon
GGAGCGCGGGTATCAGCGGCAGGGGGATGAGCAGGCTGAGAAGGACCTGGCTGTAGACGAGGATGTGCAGCGGTTCGATGCCCAGCAATATCGCGATGGTCAAGGGGATGACGTTGATCCCACGGGTGATCAAGCGCCGCAGCCAGATGGGGAATTTCCAGTGGAGCAGGTCGTCCATGATTGCTTGGCCTGCGAGGGTTCCGGTGATGGATGAGCTGATGCCTGCAAAAAGCAGTGCCAATGCGAACACGGTGGCGGCGATACCGCCAAACAGAGGGATTAGCGTCACATAGGCTCCTTCGAGCGTGGCTTCGGCTCCCACTCCGTGGAATGCTGCGGCTGCCATGATGAGCATGGCAGCGTTGATCACGGCCGCGATCGTCAGGGAGAGCACGTTCTCGGTCAGGTGGTACGTCAGGGTCTTGGTCTTGTCTGGGAATTGGGCGTTGAGGACCTTGTTCTTGACTAGCCAGGAGTGCACGAACAAGGCGTGGGGCATGACGGTTGCCCCGATGATGCCGACCGCGAGCAGGACGCTCTGGAAGTTCAGGTGTGGCATCAGGCTTCCGGATATGATGCCGCTCATGCTGGGTTTGGTGATAAAGAGCTCGTATGCGAATCCCAGTCCGATCACGGACACGAAGAGCACGAAGGCCTGCTCAAGCGCTCGGAAGCGGTTGCGTGTCAGGACGAGCAGCAGCAGCACGTCCGCCACGGCAACGAACGTGCCGATGATCATGGGGATTCCAAAGAGCAGGTGCAGTGCCACCACGATACCGAGGAATTCGGCGAGGTCGGTCGCGAGGATGACGATCTCGGCCAATAGCCAGTATCCGAAGACGAGTGATTTTCGTTTGAGCTTGGCGCTGACCAGGCTTGAGATGGTGTGTCCTGCAAGTCCGATCTTGCCTGAAATGTATTGGAAGAGCATGGCCATGCCGCTTGCCAGCCAGATGACCCACAGGAGGCCGTAGTTGAATTGCTCTCCGGCCGCGATGTTGGTTCCCCAGTTCCCTGGGTCCAGGTAGGCGACGCTGACGATCAGGCCGCTGCCTGCGAATCGCCAGAAGGATGGGTCGCCAAGGACTTTGAAGAGCGATGGACGTGCGTTCATGAGAATGCCTCTATTTCAGCGTGGGGATGGGGGTCCCGTGGGGGTCGACGGATGGGTCTCCCAGGTAGCTGCGCAGCCGCTCGATGGCGTCGTCGCTGAATGCGTGCTCCAGACGGTCGGCTTCGGCGTGGACGCGTGATGCGGGCATCTTGAGTTTTTCGGTCAGGAAGACTTCGATGAGTCTGTGGCGTTGCGTCAGTTTGCGTCCTTCCCGTCTTCCTTTTGCCGTCAGGTGGATTGGTGCGTAGGGTTCCTGCCTGATGTATCCTGCGGTCTGCAGCTGGGTGAGCATCTCGGATACGCTTGCCTTGGAGACGGCTAGATAGCCGGAAAGATTGACGAGTCGCATGGGCTTCCCTCGCTCCTCGAGCAGGTAGAGCGCCCGAAGGTAGTCTCCTCGGTTGGATGAGAGCATAAGTTAGGGTAGCCTAACTTATTCTTAAATGTTTCGGGTGCTTGGGTTATGTAGAAAATCTCAGTTCCGCACCTAAGGGTGAGCGTTATCTGGTCAAGAATGCGGGCGACAAGGGGGTTTGTGTGGGCTTGCAGGCGTAGACTGCAACCCACCTCGCCGCCAACTCGCGAAGGGTTGACGGGGAGATGTCGCCTAGCCAGGCAAGCGACAATGCGAACAGTGCAAAGCAAGGTCTGGAATAGATTTTCTACACAGTCGGGTGCTTGCGGATAGGATGGCATCGTTTCGCGCTCGAGAAGGTCTGACCCTGCTGATTCACACCCTGCCTGGTCGCGTCGCGACGAGCAGGATGGTGGCGTGGATGATGATGTCCTTCTTGCCGCAGCGCAGCATCTTATTCTTCACGGCGCGCTGCGATCGCCGGAACGCCACAAGCTCCATCGTCTCGCCTTTTTTCTTGAACTCCTTGCGTCGTCGCAGAAGTCCTTGGTAGAGCGCCTTGTTCTTTCGCTGCAGCGCCTCGATGCGGCGTCGCCACATCTGGGCCTGTCGGGTGGAGACTGCAAGCTTTTTTCCGGCCACGTATTTCTTGATGGCCCTGCCTGCCTGTTGCGAGAGTATCCGACGTTGGAGTTCCCCGATTCGTTTGGCGTTGACCGTGATGGTCAGGTTGGTGCGTTTCTCGAATCGATCCAGCGACTGCTGCATCTGCTCGCGACGTCGCTCCACGTCTTGGATGAGCGTGGCGTAGTTCCTCTCTTCCACTTCGGCGCGATCCTCGCTGCGGGCTTGCTGGATGGTGCTCTCATGGTAGGTGCGTCGAAGTCCACGGCGGGCCTCGCGTACCGCGTAGTCGAACGCCGAATTGACGCTTCTGCGGATAGGTGATATCGCGAGGTCT
>JBDRLR010000062.1:0-10033 GCA_043812855.1 Nanobdellota archaeon
TGACGCTGTCAGCGCTCGTGAATACTGCAAGGTTGGGGGCGAAGTATCTCGCACCATAGTAGTACATGCCGAAATCATCCTCTTCCTTGCCCGTAAACGTGTAGCGTTCGCTGCCGCCGAAGCTCGCTTGGCCGAAAGGCAGATAAGCAGTGTATTCTACTTGATCTCCTGAAGCGTCTGTGGCCAAGGTGTTGCTTCCTAGGTGGTCAGGATGATAAAACGTAACTTGGCCACCCACCTTCTTTGCAAGCTGCGTGCCATCCTCATCCTTGACGTAGAGTTCCTGCGTAATGACGCCACTGTCATTCTCCACGACCAACACATCACCAAAGTAGTGGGTGACGACACCTGTTTGGAAGTCCTTCTTGGCAATCCTATCACCATGCTCATCATACAAAAACGTGAACAACACCGGATGCGACGGATCAGACGCATTCTGCACCGAGACGAGCATATTGAACCCATCATAATCATAGATATACGTGCCATCACTCACCAAATTACCATTCACATCGTACTGAAGAGATGCGGACTCGGCAAAAGCAAACGACACACTAACTACCAACAACACCATCAACAACGCCAAAACCCTACTGCCTCGTCGCAAGATATTTACGCGCGAGCACAAACTCCATAACCACCCACAATAACCCTCCATCGTGCTAATCAATTATCACATTCTCTTCAAGTTGTTAATAGCATCCACAAGAAGTTCCTCACCCTTACGATTTCTGAGAGTCGCCACGAAATATAACACATTTGCCTTGTCAACATAAATCATAGAAAGGCCCAAATACTCATTCTCAGCGTACTCAAAAATGTCCGTTCCAACAAATTCGTGGTCAAAGTCATCTTCGTCAAGCCCCAATGCAATCACAAATTCAATGATATCATCCTTATCAATGCGAAGTGGCTCCCTCCCTACGCTTACTCGAACAAACGTCGTTCTATGCTGCCGCCCTAATATCCAAACATCATATTTTTTCATTAGGAACTTCCTCCGTCTGTTCGCCAGCGATCTCTCCACTCAATCAGGCTTAGACGATACCCTCTTCCATTTGAAGAGTCCGAATCAGATGATGGTGGTCGTGATGATTTCTGACCGACTCCACCAGAAGAACTATAAGAACTTAACTGATAATTGACGAAAGTATAACTTTGAATGAAGACAGGGAAATGATCAAGAACGCCTTTCCCCATGGGTTTCAATGCGCCTTCAGAAGTTAAGTCAAAACGAAGATGATTTGTGTGAGGATACTGAAATCCTCCAGACCTATGTCCTGGATCGTACCTGAGAATATCCACTTTGCCATCACTGCTTTGTCGAGAGATACTATCAGTCCCAAACTTCTCCTGAAGTTGCCTAACAGGATTATCTTTACTTAATGATTCAAGCGGCCTAAATCCTTCTTCTATCGCAGTCTTACCTAGCTCACTGGATCGAAATACATCTTGTCCGAACTTTGGCGCAACTTCTGTTCTTTGGAGTAACAATTCCGGGCCCGAAGCCCGCAAGAAGTTCTCACCAAGAATAGAGGACGGAAAAAACAGATCCTGTCCAAACAATGCCGGAAAGAAGAAATTCCCACTCGGATCCACATATTTATACGGATTATTCAGAACATACGCGTATCTGTTGAGGTTCTGCGGATTGTAGGGGTTCTGGATTATGCTGTCAGGGCTCGTGAATACTGCCAAGTTCGGTGCGTAATACCTCGCACCATAGTAGTATTGACCGAAATCGTCGCTTTCTTTTCCCGTGAAGGTGAACCGCTCAGACCCGCCAAAACTAGCTTGCCCGAAAGGCAAATACGAGTTGTACTCAACCTCGTCTCCAGACGCATCGGTCGCCAACGTGTTGCTGCCTAAGTGATCAGGATGATAGTACGTGACTTCGTCCCCAACCTTCTTCGCAAGCTGAGTACCATCCTCATTCTGCACGTACAACTCCTGCGTAATGACCCCTGAATCATTCACGACGACGAGAACATCACCAATGTAGTGGGTGACGACACCTGTTTGGAAGTCCTTCTTGGCAATTCTATCACCATGCTCATCATACAAAAACGTGAACAACACCGGATGCGACGGATCAGACGCATTCCGCACACGAATCAATGTGTTGAATCCGTCGTACTCATACAAATACACCCCATCACTCACCCAATTACCATTCGCATCGTATTGCAACGATGTGGATCCGGCAAGCGCAAACGGAACACTCACTATAAGAAACGCGATCAGGACACACAGAATCCGCTTCCGCCTATATTCACGCAGTGCTATGCGTTCACCCCCCAAAACGCGGAAAGCAGTCGAAGTATTTAATGCATTCGGATCACTTGAAACTATCCTTCATCCTCTCGAAGAACGACTTCTGCGCATCCGCGCGATCACCCATCTCCTGGTCGAACTGCTCGAGGGCGGCCTTCTGCTTCCTGTTGAGCGATGTCGGCACCTCGACATGCACACGCACATTCTGCGCGCCTCTTCCGTACGCATTCAGATGCGTGATGCCCTTGCCCTTCATCTTGAATATCGTACCGCTCTGCGTGCCTGCAGGGATCTTGAGCTTGGCGCGACCCTCCAGCGTAGGAACGTCGATCTCATCACCCAATGACGCCTGCACAAATCCGATCGGGACCTCGACGAAGATGTCATCACCGTCCCGACGGAAGACCTTGTGCGGCTGGATATGGATACGGACATACAAGTCACCGGGCATCGCCCCATGCGGACCCGCCTCGCCTTCACCGGACATGCGGATCTGACTACCCTGCTCGATGCCCGCAGGGATCTGCACATCGATGCGCTTGCGCACCGCGATGATACCCCTGCCCTTGCATGCGGCGCACTGATCCGTGTAGGTCTCTCCCCTGCCCTGGCACGCACGACACGCAGTCTGCGTGCTGAACATACCAAAAGGAGTCTGCCTCGTCGAGGTCACCACACCCTGCCCACCGCAGGTCGCGCAGCGCTTGATGCCCGTGCCGCCCTTTCCCTGACAATCACCGCACGACTCATCCTTGGCGATCTCGATGCGGCGCTTGACACCGAAGGCAGCGTCATTGAGCGTGATCTCCATCTCATATCTGAGGTCGGCACCGCGACGGACACGACGCTGGGACCGCCTGCCACCGCCGAAAAAGGCGTCGAAGATATCACCAAAATCAAAACTGGCGGCGTCGCCATATCCAAAATCAGAGAAATCGGAAGACGCACCATACTTGAAGGCATCGCTGCCCATCTGATCATACTGCCTGCGCTTCTCATCGTCGCCAAGGACGGACGCAGCCTCATTGATCTCCTTGAACTTCTCCCCTGACTGCGAATCCTTGTTCATGTCGGGATGATGCTGCTTGGCAAGCTTCTTGTACGCCTTCTTGATCTCTTCCTTGGATGCAGAGCGATCCACGCCCAACGTCGCGTAGTAGTCCTTTCCCATAACTCACTTCGGCGCGGCGTCCTTGCGGTCACGGAACACTGGATCGAGCATCTTGCGCTTCTCGGCGTCAAGCCAACCCTCCACGAGGAGAATGGCCTCGGCGAACGGCAATCCCTGAGCCTGCGACTTCACCTCAAGATGCACCTGACCCGTCTTCTTGTCGATCTGCTTGACGATCCTCAGCCCAAAGACCTGCTGGACGTTCTCAGTCATTTGCCATCACCCTCCTTGACCTCCTCGAAATCAGCGTCAACGACCTTCTCATCCTTACCTTCCGCCTGATCCGCAGGCGTCTGCTTCTTCTGCTGCTCCTCAGCCGCCTTGCGGTACAGCTCCGTGGACATCTCCTGGACGATCTTGTTGAGCTCATCCATCTGCTGCTTGGCCTTCGTGGCATCCTTGGCCTCGACGCTCGTCTTGAGCTCACCGATACGCTTTCGGATATCCTCGACCTTCTTGTCATCCACCTTGCCCTTGAGATCATCAAGCATCTTCTCAGTCGCATAGACCAATGTGTCCGCCTGATTGATGACCTCAACCTCATCCTTTCGCTTCTGATCCTCAGCGGCGAACTTCTCGGCGTCCTTCTGCATCTTGGCGACCTCGTCCTTGTTGAGGTTCGAAGTGCCCGTTATCTTGATCGACTGCTCCTTGCCCGTGCCCAGATCCTTTGCACCCACATGCACGATGCCGTTGGCATCGATGTCGAAGGTGACCTCGATCTGCGGAACTCCCCTTGGCGCCGGCGGAATACCGACCAAGTCGAACTTGCCAAGCGTCTTGTTGTCCGAAGCCATGCTACGCTCACCCTGCAGCACGTTGATGGAGACCGCAGGCTGATTATCCGCGGCGGTGCTGAACACCTGACTCTTCTTGGTCGGAATCGTCGTGTTCCTGCCGATAAGCGTCGTCATGACACCACCAAGCGTCTCGATGCCGAGACTGAGCGGGGTCACGTCGAGAAGGAGGACGTCCTTGACATCGCCCGCAAGGATCCCTGCCTGGATGGCCGCGCCCAAGGCGACCGCCTCGTCCGGATTGACACTCTTGTCGCCCTCCTTGCCCGTCAGCTTGGTGACCAGCTGCTGGACCGACGGAATCCTCGTACTCCCACCCACAAAGAGGATGCGATTGAGATCCTTGTCCGGGACCTTGGCATCCTTGATCGCCTGCTTCACCGGACCCTCAAGACGTCTGAGGATCGGATCGATGAGCTGCTCGAACTTGGAGCGCGAAATCTCCATCTGCAGATGCTTAGGACCCGCCTTGTCAGCCGTGATGTACGGAAGGTTCACGTCCGTCTTGAGCTTGCTCGACAACTCGATCTTCGCCTTCTCCGCAGCCTCCTTGAGGCGCTGATGCGCCGTGGCGTCCTCTCTTAGATCGATCCGATACTGCTTCTTGAACTCAGTGGCCAACCAATCGATGAGGATATCATCGATGTCATCACCACCCAGATGATTGTCCCCGCTGGTCGCCTTCACCTCAAAGACCCCATCGGAGAGCTCGAGAATGCTGACATCGAACGTCCCGCCCCCGAAGTCGAAGACGAGGATAGTGTGGTCCTCAGTCTTCTCGAGACCATACGCCAGGCTCGCCGCCGTCGGCTCATTGATAATCCTGAGGACTTCAAGACCCGCGATCTGACCGGCATCCTTGGTCGCCTGCCTCTGCGCGTCCCCGAAATATGCCGGGACGGTGATGACCGCCTTCGTCACCTTCTGACCCAAGTAACTCTCCGCATCATTCTTGAGCTTCTGGAGAATCATGGCGGAAATCTCCTGCGGCGAATAGTCCTTACCGCGAATGGTCACCGCATGATCCTCACCCATGTGGCGCTTGATGGACCTCACCGTATGCTTCGGATTCGTGATCGCCTGATTGCGGGCCACCCTACCCACCAGTCGTTCTCCATCCTCAGTGATGGCGACGACGCTGGGCGTCGTACGCTCACCCTCAGCGTTGGGAATGATAGTCGGCTTCCCACCTTCCATCACCGCAACGGCACTGAACGTCGTTCCAAGATCGATCCCTATAACTTTTGACATAGTATCACACTCCTTTCTGGCTGTCCGCCCTTTCATCGGACTCTTTATCATTGACAATCTCATCCACGCGCTCATGCGTGAGGACCTTCCGATCCTCCTTGAACAGCTGGACATGCGAATGGATGTTCACACGCTCAAGGAACTTGACGAACCGATTGATATCCAACTTCTGACGATCCTCGAACGATCCTACCGCCTCATAGAGGTTCTGATCCGACGTCGAGAGGTCAAGATCCTCCCTCGTCATTATCCAGGAATCCAGATCCGCATCCTGGCCCTTGAGATACTTGAAAATCGTGCTTGGTTTCAGAAACACTTTCTGCTTGGTATTCATAGACGCACCTCCACAAACTCATCATCACCATCCTTGTGCTCAGGCCTCTTGAGATCGACGAACGCGCGAATCTGCTCCAATCTAGCATCATCCACCAAATCAGAGACATGGCCACCAGGAATCACATCATCGGTGACCTGACAGACGATGTCCCACTCGCGGATGGACTGAGGGTCGTTCCGATTCACGAAATGATTCACGTCGAACCACTGCTGCAGATGCTTGCCCTTCGACGAGCAATTCGTGATCCTGCAATACAGCGGCTTGACCTCATGGATCCTGCAGTCATTCGTCTCCTGCTCGAAAAGGTTACAGGGACCATACGGCCTATCCTTGACCTGAGCGATCCTGAACCTCAACGTCTTGGTGTTGAATCTGACGACAGGCTCAGCATACTTGCTGAGGAACTCAGACTCGCTTATGCCAAGGAACTCAGCGATCGGCTTGACCTCATGAGGCAGGATGTACCCTGCACCGAACCTGGAACAATGACCCGAACGATTGCAGACACTGCCCACCTTGAGCACATCCTCGACCGGACTATCGGCGCGGATGTCTATGTCGGGAAGCTGGTGATCCTCAATCATTGCGGACCCCTGGCAACCTTGACCCTGGCATGACGAAGCACCTTGCCATGCAGCCGGTACCCACGCTGCAGCTCACCCAATATCTTGCCCTCAGGCTCGCTCGACTCCTCAGTCATGAGGGCCTCGTGCAAGGTGGGGTCGAACTTGCCGTCGGTCGGGATCGATTCGAGACCTCTCTCCTTGAGCAGACGCAGCAGCTTCTCATGCACAAGCTGAAATCCCTTGACATGATCCTGACCGATGTTAGCGTTCCGCACCGCCAAGTCGAAGTCATCAAGGACCTCGATGAGCTCAGCGATGAGATTCGCGTTCGACGTCTTGGTGAACTCGCGCGCCTCAGCATCCATGCGCTTTCTGAAATTCTCGAACTCGGCCTGAAGACGCTGGAGCGTGCCCTTATAATCCTCGAGCTGCGCCTGGAGGACTTCCATTTCAGCAGACTGCTTCGGTTTAGGCTTCGTCATCACGCACCTAGTCTATGTTGAGCCGACGCCTCTTGGTCGCATCATCGAGCGCCGCGCTCGGAAATCGCACCTTGAGGATGCCATTGTCGAAGCTGGCCTCGGCCTTGTCCGCGTCCACTCCTTCGGGAAGGGGGAGCCTTCTTGCGAACCTCGTCGCGTACGCCTCATGGCTGACGAAGCCCTTGCGCTGCTCGCTCTTCTCTTCCTTCTTCTGGACGCTCAGCTCGATCGCATTATCCGTCATGTTGAGCTGGATGTCCTCCTTCTTGATCCCTGGAAGCTCAAATCGCACGAAGACATCACTGCCCTCCTTATAGACATCCGTGAGCGGGGTGCGGACCTGACTCATCTCACCATGGCCAGGAGCAGGCAGGAACATATCCGACTCATCAAAGGCACGGGTGAATCCCGCGCGCATATACCTCATCATCCTATCAAGCTCAGCATACATATCTTCCCAAGGATCTCGGACTTCTCGCATAGTACCACCTCCAACCCACATAGTTGTGTTGACTTTAAGTCAACCAAGATGAGGTAAACGTGATGATTTATATATTTTATGGAAGATTGATTTCTTTTCTATATAGGTTTCAAATCCACCAGCCCAACCTCAGTCATTTCGGGAAACCGCAACGTACTTCTCCCTAGCCATGACTTGAACAACCACATCATAGGAAGCGTGCTCACTGTACTGCGAGTCCAAGACCCGATCCAAGAAATGCGTCTTGATCAGCCCCGCAGGAGGCTCTCTAATCCTACGTTCGATACGTCGAGCCAAAGCATCGACGACCTCATCCGCGATCTCGACCGCATCAGACTCATGACGCTGCAACGCTTCTGCGATCATCAAATGGCTTATCTGCGTAGCGGAAAGGATGTACAATCCAGGAGCCAGGTCCGCAGCGATGTGCTCCGCCTCATAAGGCAACACCACACCCCCTCCGTTGATGAAGTATCTTGCGTGCATGGAGACCGTAGATGAAGGACCGCGCAGCTCAATCGACCTTTGCGCAGGAATCCACCAATCCACCCCTGCATAGAACTGGCGCGGAAGACACACATCATCAAGAACCATCACATCCACATCCTTGTGGGCACTGAAATCCGCGTAGGTCGCACGAGGATTCCACGCCTCTTTGGCAAGACCACCGACCAAGACTCCTCGCACCCCCATCTCCACACATTTGTCCTGCGCGACAAGGAGACCCTCAAGACCCTTCACCGCACCGGGAATCGGGTCGTGCCTTTGAAGTTGAAGCGAGAGCAACAGCTGCTTGACCTGCAGACTTTGCTTATGCGTGGCCACATGGGTGTGACGCAACACGAACCCCATCGACATCATACCTCTACGATACCTTAGCAACCATAAAAAACCTTTCTTTTTACCCTTTGCAAGTGACTAATCTTATCATGATTGATTTTCAAAACCTCCAGACCCGTCAGACAGTCCGGAAATCTCTATACAAATATGGTCGCTGTGGGCCTTGTAGTATAGGAATTCCAATACCAGCACCAAAAGCTTTTTATACCCTCAATTTCAGGAAAGGTATTACATTCATCAATCGCATGGGGGTGCATTGACGATCGCAACAGAACAAAGGCTGAAACGCGTTTCCAGGGAGAGGGTCGCCAAGATGGCGAAGAGCAAGGGAGTCAAAGCACCCACACGAGCGGTGACCAAACCACAGATCGAGTACGCGGTCACCGAGCTCGTGGGGGAAGAAGCGATGCCATTCATCTGGTACCTTCGCGGCAAGACCAAGATCTCCGAGTTCATCATAGCCGAAGAGCTCGACGAAGAGATCCACCGTACACGGCACATCCTGTACAAGCTCTACGAACACAACATCGTGCAGTTCACCCGCAAGAAGGACAAGATCAAAGGCTGGTACATCTGCTACTGGGACTTCAACGAGCACAACATCCACTTCCTGATCGACAAGATCAAGAACGGAAAGGTCGAGATGCTCAAGGAACGACTGGTGCGCGAGCAGAACAACCACTTCTTCCTGTGCAAGAACGCCTGCGCACGCATGGACTTCGAGCGGGCAGTAGAGTTCACGTTCAAATGCCCTGAATGCGGGTCGATCATGAACCAGCAGGACAACGCACGCACCATCGAGTTCCTCAACGAGAAGATCAAGGAGATCGAGACGACGAACCTTGCGTGAATTCTTTTCTTTTTTCTCTATTCGTATGTGACGTCCCTACGGGTGAGCACTATTACAGATCAACTGAACGTCGACAAGGGGGACCTGCCCGGCTCGAAAATCATGGATTTTCGGCCCCCGGAAATCTCTGATTTCCCGTGCATCCAGGGAATGTCGACCCGCTTCTCAGACACAGGTGCGAGCAGGACGTCACACCAAGATAGGACCAGTGCAGCACCTCAACGACAACCCAGACCATCACCTTTTTATAATCAAATACCGAACAGACAGCCATGCCAGAGATCACGGACGGTGAAATGGACGCGGAGCACTGGAAACGCACCGAGAAGTACAAAGAGCACGAAGCGGTGATCGGCCGCAAACGATACTTCAACCCCTTCTTCTTCGCGGCCATCGTCTTCTTCTGCATCCTCGGCACGGTCGTCATCGGCATCTTCATCATCGTCGTCACCGTCGTCAAGCAAGCGATGGGACAATTGCTGAGCGGCGGCCTCGGATAATGAAGCCCTATCTCCCCTGGCCACGAAAGGACGTCACATTCTATGATGTCGCGTGCTACCTGCCCAAGACCAGGACCGCCATCATCGGAGACCTGCAGATCGGAAACGAAGAAGCGTTGAACACTCGAGGGGTATTGATCCCGCGAACCCAGCTTGCTGAGCTGCAGAAGACCATCGACCGCATCCTTGCGCTCAAACCCAAAGAAGTCGTCATCAACGGCGACCTCAAGCACGAATTCGGACGGATATCCCCGACCGAATGGCGGGGCGTGCTTGCCATCATCGACCAGATCCAGAAGCGATGCGCACTCATCATCGTGCGAGGCAACCACGATCCGATGGCCGAACCCATCCTCAGGAAGCGCGGGTTGACGGTCAAGGAGTACGTGGTCAGATCAGGATACTACATCTGCCACGGACACGTCGAACCCCAAGGGGCCGCGATCAAGAAGACCAAATGCATCATCATCGGCCACGAACACCC
>JBDRLR010000063.1:0-3466 GCA_043812855.1 Nanobdellota archaeon
TTTCCGTATCTTCGCGACGAAGAATCCTTCCGTGTCGTTGTCCATGGCGTAGATGCGAAGGCATCGGGACACGGACGCATCGAATGCTTCTCCTTCCCATGACAGAAACGCTTCGCTTCGTTTGATGGGCAAGGTGATCTCTTCGAGCCTGGCGTCGGCGTTGTTGGCGAGCAGCCAGTTGACTGTCCTTTCGTTCTCCGCAGGTTCATGCGTGCAGGTGGAGTAGACCATCACGCCTCCTGGCTTGAGCACCTCGAATGCGGCGCGGATGAGTCCGCGTTGTTCGCGTTCCATGTAGCGTACGAATCCTTCGTTCCACATCTCAAGGGTCTTGTACGATTTGCGGATCGTTCCCGTCGCCGAGCATGGCGCGTCGACGAGGACGCGGTCGAAGAGTATCCCTCGCCGGCGGAAGGTCTGTCCTGTGCTCATCGTGATGATGGTGTTCGCGACGCCCATGCGTTGCAGATTCGCCCCCAACGGCTTGAGTCGGTCGCTTCCGACGTCGTTCGCCACGAGTATTCCTGTGTTCTGCATGTACTGTGCGGTTTGGCTGGTCTTGCTTCCGGGTGCCGCGCACAGGTCAAGGATGATCTCGCCGGGTTTGGGGTCGAGCACGACGACAGGGATCATGCTCGCGGCGTCTTGGACGTAGATGTAGCCGAGCATGTGCTCGAGCAGGTTGCCGATGTCCCATCGTTTCTCGTCCCCCACTCCTCGGTGTTCGATCCAGAATCCTTCAGGGCACCAGGGCACTGCGTCCATCGTCCAGTGCGATAGGAGCCGCTTCTTCAGGTCGGCGACGCCGATCTTGAGTGTGTTGACTCGGATGCTTTTTCGTCCGTAGGACAGTGAGCATGTGATGAATTCGTCGTAGCGTTTCCCGAGGATGGCGCGGTACCGCTTCTCGAAGGCGGGCCGTATCTCGATGTGCTTGGGGTGTGGTTCCATCAGAGCGCTTTCTCCATGTAGTGATCGATAAGAGTGTATCCTCTCTTCTCATAGTACCCTCGTGCCCCGACGCCAGAGATGACGAGCATGCGTTTCTTTCCGGCGTCCAAGCTGAGTCGTTCGGCCTCAAGGAGCAGTGCGCTTCCGTGTCCTCGGTGTTGGCTCTCGCCGGCAGTAGGTATGCCTCCGATGCCGAGCGCCTGGGAGTAGATGTGCAGTTCCCTGACCATTCCTGAGTCGTCATGTGCGCTGCTGAATCGTAGTCTGCAGAATCCGACGAGTCCCTCCTCAGACAGCATCTGGATGAAGTGTTCGGTCCCGCCGCTTGCTTCGTACGTGATCGTCTCGATGCGTGTCTTTCCGGGTTCGGCCCGTCCGATCTCTCGGCAGCGGATGCAGTGGCAGGTATAGCCTTTCTTCTTCATCACGTCTCCGACCATCTGTCGTAGGTTGTTGCGGTCGACGCCGCCGTCGCTCATCTTGGTGGGGATGTCGCGCTGGACGCGCATGATGCGGCACCAGGGCGGGCAGGCGTGCTTTGCTTCGGCGATGATGTCGGCTGCTTCCGCGGTCGAAAGCGGCGTGTACTTGCCTGCTTTCCATTCGTCCCATAGCGGAGTGCCGGGCATGACCATGCAGGGGTAGATCTTGATCATGTCGGGTCGGTAGTCTGGATCCGAGAATATCTGTTTGAGCCCAGCGATATCCGCTTCCCTATCAACGCCGGGAAGTCCTGGCATGAGGTGGAAGTTGAGCTTGAATCCGAGGTCGCGAAGTTCCCGTATGCTCGCGATGTTGTCGCTTGACCCGTGTCCGCGGTGCACGCGTAGCAGTGCGTCGTTGTAGACGGTCTGCACCCCGAGTTCCACGCGGGTGCATCCGTAGGCGAGCAGTCGCTTTCCGACGTCCTCTCGTCCCCAGTCTGGTTTCGTCTCGACAGTCAGCCCGACGCATTTGATGCTGCTGCGGTGGTGGTTGTACTCTTGCTCGCTGAGCAGTCCCTCCCTGCCTGGTGCGGTGTCTTTGTTCTTGGTCTCGAGCAGTCGCGCCCTCAGTGTGGTCGCTCGCTCTTTGTCGTTCACCGATCCGGGGAGCAGGAAGAATTCCTTGAATCGCTCGAGCGCGAACGATCCGTCGGTATAGAAGAGTCTTGAGAAGTCGTTGAGCGCTTTGTACATGAAGAGCACGAAGGAGTCTTGGTAGGACATCGCAGTGGCGGGGAAGGTGCCGCCCATGATGATGACTTCTGCCTTCTCGGGATTGTGGCCGAGCGCGATGTATTGTTCCAGGCGGTTCATCACTTGAAGATACGGGTCGTAGTCGTTTCGCTTCCCCCGCATGGTCGCCGGTTCATGCCCAGTATATGACTGCGGCACATCGCCGTATTCGCTTCCGATGCCTCCGGGGCACATGGCGCATTTGCCGTGCGGGCATCGTGCGGGCTCGGTCATGATGGCGATGACGCTAACTCCGCTTGCGCTGCGCATGGGTTTGGATTGCAGCAGGCCTTTGATGCCTGGCAGGGTGGCGGTGGGTGTGTTGAGGAGGATCTCGATGTCGGTTGGGATGTGGTCGAGCTTGTGTTTTCGTGCCAGGACTATTTTGTGTTTTGCAAGCTCGTCCTTGCTCGGCTTGTGTTCTTGGATGTAGCTGATGACGTCTTCGAAGAAGCTCATGCGTCTGAAAAGTCCGCGGCGCTTTTTAAAGCTTGTTGGCGTTGTGCCTGCCGGTGCCTTGCTTAAGGGCGAGCATAATGATCTTCGATATCTGGTCGACACGGGGGACGCCCCATCCGGGGGATGTCGACCATGTTCGGATGCGGGCGAATGCTCGCAGCAAGGCATCGTTCGCCTGGAACGGAGGCACTAGCGGTGTTTGCTGATTATTAGTGCTCAATACGCCTTCCCGTCGTCGAATCCATCGAAACGTTTATGAACTGTGCTCATTCAGTCGTCGAGATGGCGACGGTGGATCAGATTCAGCGGAATCTTCGTGCTCTAAAGGGTATTGTCCATGCGGAGCGCCTTGACAGGCTGGACGCTTCGGTGCTCTATAACATGGAGGATTCCAGGAATATGGGTGTCCTTGAATGTTTGCAGCGCGATGTGATTTTCGTTCTGTTGCATGATTCTTCCTTCCGCGAGCCTGCGGGCAGGATCGTCGATGAGGTCGAGGGCAAGCAGGTCTTCCCTCCGGTGCCATTCCCTGAGGTCCAGGCTGATAATGTCGTCTCCTCGTCCCCTGGCAAGGATGTCCACAAGTTCTTGGTTGAGAAGTATGGTCTGCCGAAGGAAGAGGAGTTCGCGACCCTGCTTGTCGGTTTTGACAATTAGCCTTGTACGTAGCGTGTCTTGCCGCGTAGCGCCTGCTCTGCCCGTGCTAGTTCATAGCCGAGGTACGCGGCGTGGTCTTGTCTGCTGATCTCTTTGGCATCGACAATCGTCTTGTAGAGGTCGCGTGCGTTCGTTCCGGAATATGTCCGAACCATCGTGTAGTTCTGCACGATGCCGACTTC